>CAYMXC010000014.1:0-18078 GCA_964394135.1 uncultured Phycisphaerae bacterium | reverse complement strand
TGGGCCTGTTCAACCATATTACTTATTTACCATTTGCTATTACTTTTGTCACCTTCGATTAACCACCGCCGCATTGATAATTTCTTTAAACCTGAGAACTATTTGCCTTGGGTCCGGCCGGCCAAAGATCGCCGTTCCAGCCACAAAAGTGTCGGCACCTGCACGAACGACGAGCGGAAGTGTCTCTTCATCAATTCCGCCATCGACTTCGATGCTGACATCCGGTCGACGTTTCCGAATTTCATCGATTTTCGGGAGCATGTCGTCGCGAAAGGCCTGTCCGCCGAAGCCTGGTTCGACCGTCATTACCAGGACCATGTCAATCAGATCGATCACGGGCTCGAGAGCTCTGGCGGGCGTGCCCGGCTTGAGACTTACACTTGCATCAACGCCCAGATCACGAATTTTTCGAATCAGGGCCAGGGGATCTTTCGTTGCCTCGATGTGGAAGGTAAGGTTGTTTGCGCCTGCCCGCGCGAAGGGTTCGATGAATTTTTCGGGGTTATCGATCATCAGATGGACGTCGAGATACATTTTCGAAAATTTTCGAATGCTTTGTACCAGCGGCGGGCCGAAAGTGATATTTGGGACAAAATGGCCATCCATCACATCAAGATGCAGAATGTCGGCACAGTCTTGAACCTTGGCGATATCGTCTGCGAGGCAGGCAAAGTTTGCCGCCAGGATCGAAGGCGCTATTCTCATTTCTTTCATCATATGGTGCTCACCTGTTTTGAACTTTAAAACTTTAAAACTTTAAAACTTTAAAACCTTAAAACTTTAATACTTTCTGATTTCCGATTATCCGGGTTAATCCAGTGCTAATTGTAGTGGAAGACGCGCGGATATTCAATCCGAAGATAAGTTCATAGTTGGTAGTGTTACCAGAAGAAAGATTATCTATCGTCAAGGAGGGGCAAGACGGTATGGCTAGGGTGGTAAGGACAAATGAAAACGGTTCAACGGGACAATGATCAGAATCAAGCAGACCGGCTGAGAATGTCAATTTATTTTTCTTTCCAAGGCTCAAAATCCTGATATCCTTATAAACAGGGGAAATCCTTTAGCATAACCGGGTTTGGCATTGCCATGTTTTGAGCGATGGAAATGGCGACGTAGCGGGAGAGGGGACAGTCATGAGGAGGGGTTATTGGAAGTATTTCCGCATCGTAATTTATATATTCATCCTAGGGGGATGCGATGCGTCGCAGATGTTCTTACCGTCGGCGACGGTCAATCTCGATGATGCGTTTGAGCTTGGTTCAGCCGTCAACTGGACAGACGGCAGCATAACGGATAACTCACAGGCATGCCAGGCGTATCTCGACACGGTTCTGGGAGCAGATTTTCTGGACGAAATATCTATTTTCTCGATTCAATTCTATAAGCTTGGCTCCTTTGATGCGGGCGAAGTTCTCACACTCAAACCGATAAGCGGATTTTCAGGCACGGCTCAGGTATTTGACGCCGACCATGTTCTCATCGGCGGGGGGAAGATGGGAACGGACATCGGATATTCTCAAATTCTGAAAATACCCTTTCGTCGCGGCACGGATCAAACGTATCTTTGCCTGTTTGTCGAAAAAGCTTCGGTTTCAAGTAAACTCTATGTTCGCTGGAATCGAGATAGTTCCACTGCGTTGCCTTCGCCACATTTACAGACAGTGATTTTGAATTTTTCGGGAAGATCGAATATTCCCTTTCAGCATGAGCAAATCAAGAAGTCATTTACCGTTAAGGCGCTCGAAGATGTGGAAGCCCGCGAGGATATTGTGGCGTATTGTCGCAAGAGTTTTGCCGATTACAATCTGATTATTCTGACTGATCAGGATTCAGAGCCGACGGATTCTTACAGCACCGTTTACGTCGGGCCGGCGAATCTGCCGTTTTTGCTTCAGGGACTCAGCGAATCGGTTGATATCGAAAACGGCGATCCTCAAGATATTGCGATCGTCGATTCCGACTCGTCCACAGTGAGTTTACTAAAGATGCTATATCCTGATAGCGTTGGTTCGTACCTTGGAATGGCGGTTACTCACGAGATAGGACATCTGCTTGGTCTTTCGCATGTCAACGATCCCGACTCCATTATGGCCGCCGATGCCTTTGACGGGATCGGTTTCAATATTTCGCGTGTATTGGCGAAAAGATTCAACCGTGCGCCCCTGTCGCTTATGGGAGTTACGAAATATTCCCTAGGCTACCAGGATGCACCTCAATATCTGCTCGATTTGCTTGGTCCGTCGAAATAAAGGTAGTTCATATTCCTTATTTCGAAGAGAGATCAGTCTTTCAGGACATCTGCGATGGCGGAGCAGAGACGATCCATATTGGCCGTAGTCATACCTGCGACATTGATTCGGCCGGAACCGACGATGTAAATCGCATACCGACTTCGAAGAGCTTCGACCTGGACTTTATTGAGGCCGGAGAACGAGAACATGCCCTTCTGCCGAGCGATGAAGGAAAAATCCTGCTTGACGTTCTTTTTGCGAAGGGTTTCGACAAACAGTTGCCGCATCTGTTGGATGCGTCTTCGAATCTGCTCGACTTCGGAGTCCCACTCCTGTCTCAAAATCGGATCTTTCAGAATAGCAGCGACGACCTTTGCGCCGTGTGCTGGGGGATTGGAATAATTCTGTCGAATGGCGGTTTTTAAGTGACTGAATGCTCGTTCGGCAGCGTCAGCCGAATTGCCGACCACGGACAAAGCCCCGACCCGCTCATTGTAAAGCCCGAAATTTTTGGAAAAGGAACTGCAGACCAGTAATTCCGGCATTGTACGTGCGAAGATTCGCACGCCGGCGGCGTCCTGGTCGATACCATCGCCGAGGCCCTGGTAAGCAAAATCGATCAATGGAAAGAGCTTGCGTTCCGCAGCGACGGCTGCGATTTTCGCCCACTGCTCGGGAGTCGGATCGATGCCTGTTGGATTGTGGCAGCAACCATGGAGCAAAATGATGTCGCCTTGTGGAATCGTTCTGATGCACTGGATCATTTTTTCGAAATCGAGGTCTTTGGTTTCCGGGTTGTAATAGCAATACATTTTTGTTGCGAATCCTGCGGCGGAGAAGATGCCGATGTGGTTGGCCCAGGTCGGATCGCTGACCCAGACAGTTGCATCAGGGCAGATTTTTTTCAGGAAATCGCCCGCAATGCGCAGGGCTCCTGTTCCGCCGGGAGTTTGAGCCGTTACGACCCTGCCGGCAGAGATCAGGTCGCTTTCGGAACCGAAAACCAGCCCCTGGACCATAGCGGCAAAATCAGCAAAGCCGGAGATCGACAGGTAATCCTTGCTTGATTCCTGTTCGAGAATTTTCTGCTCGGCTTTCTTGACGGTTTTGAAAATCGGCGTAGCGCCCGATTCGTCTTTGTATACCCCTACACCCAGTTTGATTTTATCGGGATTTTTGTCTTCCCGGAAAGCATGGTTCAATCCCAGATTCGGGTCCGGCTGCGCCATTTTCAGATTTTCAAACATTTTTCATCCTTTCCATTAGGTTTCCTTTGACCCAAAATCCTTTCAATTTATATCGTCGCGGTCGTATGGTTTCAACAAAAAAGGCCGACCTGTTGAGGGCCGGCCTTTTGTTAGTGTGTTTCATTTTTACTTTGTTACTTTCCGTTTACTTTCCGCTTTCTTCCTTGAGAGCCTGTTCAATAGCCTGATCGATGACATCGACGCCCTCTAGAACGGCTTCCTCAGTGATGCACAGCGGCGGCGCGATTTTAACGGTACAGCCGCCGAAGCCGACGGGAGCAAACATCAGCAGTCCCTTTTCCATACAGATTCGGACGACATTCCAGGCGAGCTCGTGGTCGGGGGCTTCGGTTTTAGCGGATTTAACCATCTGCAGCCCAGCCACCAAACCGCGGCCATGAATGCATCCGGCACGATCCGGATATTTCTTTAGCAGTTTGTTCAATGCATCGTGCATGACTTTGCCGATTTTTGCTGCATTTTCTGTGAGTTTTTCCTCAAGAATAGTTTCCAGGCTGGCGAGGGCAGCGGCACAGCAAACGGGGTTGCCGGTGTGGGTGCTGGTCATCGATCCTGGGCCGTAGAGATTCATGATTTCAGTTTTTCCGATCACGGCGGAGATAGGCAGTGAGCTTGAAATGCCTTTTCCGCAGGTAAACAGATCTGGCACAGTGTTGTAATATTCAAAGCCCCAGAAGGTTCCGCAGCGACCGAATCCGGCCTGGACCTCGTCGAAGATCATGATCACATTATATTTGTCGCACCACTTGCGCAAGGCCTGGAAATATTCTGGCGTTCCGAAATCGGCACCACCACCCTGATAGGATTCCATGATCACACCTGCGACGTTGTTTGGATCAACACCCTTGGCTGCGAGAGTTTTTTCGAATAGAGCGAAACTGGTGTCTTTTGTTCGATAGCCATCTGGGAAAGGAACCTGAACAAAGCCTGGGTCGAGGTTAACGATCCAGTTTTTCAAGTCCGGGATACCGCCGGCCTGCTGTGAACCGAGGGTTCGGCCATGGAAGGCCCGATCAAAGGAGACGATGACATTTTTTGAGGGCCCACCGATTTTTCCACCATGGGTCCTGCTTAGTTTGATTGCACATTCGACGGCCTCGGAACCGGTGGAAAGCAGGAAGCATCGATCCAGTCCTTTCGGCGCGACGGATACCAGTTTTTCGACCAGTTTGGCCCGGGCCTCGTTGGGGAAGCAATAGGTTGTCAGCAGGCCATGCTGAGCCTGGTTGACAATGGCATCGATGACTTTTTTACGACCATGCCCTGCATTGGTAATCAGCACGCCGGAGCTGAAATCGAGCCACTTGTTGCCCCATTTATCGAAGACATTAAAGCCTTCGGCGCGGTCCCAAACGATCGGGGGCTGACCCTCCATGCATTGAGGTTCATATTTTCGCAAAGTTTGCATGATCGGCAGCGACTGAGGCACCGGGATGTCTGTCACGATACGACGATATTTGGTTTCGATTTTTTCAACTTTTCGCGGTTCCAACGGAAAAACCTTACCGGCCATTGTTCACTCCTGTAAAAAGCACTATCGTTGAATGCGTGCATCAGATTCGGCACGTATATTTTAAATCTTATGTAAGGGCTATGGTTATCTCAACAAATGGTGATAGAATTTTGTACCAATAGATTAGAATATTCGACAAGTAACCAGGCGGATATTTCATCGGATAATGGAAGATAAACGATAATTTTGACTTGTTTTGGGCGCGTGGAGATAGTAATTTTACGATATTACGCACAGTCATTTTCAATTTGGTCCCGATGGGGACAGTGGTAAGGAGTTGTTTTTATGGCAATGAGTGTCACAAAGTTTTTCCGAAAATACAATCGTCATCTGCTCGCTATTTTCATGGTGGGTTTGATGATTGCTTTTTTGCTTCCGGCAAGCTTAAGAGAAATATTCCGACCGGATCCATCTGCCCGGGAGTTGGGCGAGGCATACGGTAAGGCGATTCGCGGCCGAGACATCATGCGGATCAAAACAGAGACGGCGATACTGGAAAGCCTGAACAACGCGATGATGAGTGCCGATCCGCAGCGACGTCAGCGTGCATTCGACTGGGAGTTTTTCGTCCGTGGTTCGCACAATCCTGAAATAGACTATTATCTGCTGATTCTGGAGGCACAGAAGATGGGAATCAGCGTTTCTGAAGATCAGGCGGAACGAATGCTGAGCGAAAGCAAGATTCCTGCGGGCCTGATTAATGCGATCATTCATGAACATGGTGTTCCGCTGCGAACGGTTCGCCAGGCGGTCGCAGACTACATGAGCGTGATGCATGCCACGGATAACATCTTATCCGCAGTCAAGGTTTCGAATCCGGAACTGGAAAGCATGTACAAGCAAATCAGCGACCGGATGACCGCTAACATCGTTCCGGTCGGCGCGAACAGCTTCGTTAAACAGATTCCCGAACCGACGGAACAGAAACTAGCAGGCTATTTTGCAACCAATCAGGCCAAATTCCAGTATCCGCCGCGAGTGCAGGTAGAATATCTCGAAGCGGATGTCGATCGAATCAAGGATCAAATCAAGGTGACGACGGAAAATGCCCGTCAGTACTGGCAGAACCATCCACAGGAATTCATGACGACCAAAGTTCCCGCCACTCAGAAGGGAACAACCCAACCCTCGGCAACTCAACCCGTGCAGGTGCCAATGACTGAAAAGGAAGCGATTCCACTGGCTATGGAAAAGGTCAAAACCAGTAAAGCGATTTATCTGGCCAATAGCATCGTCGGCGACGCGTTTTCAGCATCCAACGCTTTTTGGACCAAAGTCATGCCCGATCAGAGCGGGGTGAAGAAAAAACCCGAAAAGGTTTCTGATTACCAGCAGATCGCAACGAAGATATCACAATCAAAACATTTACCGCTTATTTACCACCGAACCGGATTGATTTCGATGGAAGACGCCCGCGCACTTCCTGGAATCGGTTCGGCCTTTGCGGTCGAACAGAACCGTCCGCTGTTTTTCTGGGAATATGCATTTCGTGTGGTGGCTCCGAAATTTTTTCAGCCGCCGGCCACACTTACCGGCGACCTGAAATTCCTGTCACCGTATCAGGATAGTTTGATAATCCGTCAGATCGGCGATAATGGCGAACCGAAGGGTTTCTACATGTTCCGGGTTATTCTGGCCGATCCGAGCCATCTGCCTCAATCGCTGGCCGAAGTGAAAGCGAAGGTTGTCGAGGATTACAAACTCGCCCAGGCTTATGAAATCGCCAAGAAGGAAGCTCAAGCACTCTTACGGATCGCCGAACGGGAGAAACTCGATCAGGCGGGAAAAATCAAGAACGCGGAACTCAAGAAAATTCTTGCGACATTGAAGATCAAAACGGTGGAGCCTCAGACGTTTTCGCTGGCAACGGTTTCCTACAATGGTCAACTCGTACCGCCTATGATCGAAGGGGTTCGTTCCAATACGGCGGAATTCGCCAAAAAATGTTTTGAAAACCTTTGGAACCAACCGACAACCCGGCCGAACGGGAGTTTTCCTTCCGTGATCATTCCCGATGACGCGAACAGGTTTTCTTATGTTGTTCAGTTGACGGGTAAGAAACCTGCTACGGCAGAGGATTTCAACAGTATCAAACCCATGCTGGTCAGATTCGTTCTTTCCAATCAACAGCGGAAGGTTTTGTCCAATTGGTTTAACCCACAGAATATTCACCAGCGCACCGGGTTCCGATCAATCGAGGGGGTACCGGGAGAGGAATACTGATCGAAATCTGTTTGTCTTTTTCGTTCCTGGTTCTATGAATAAAAAGGATCATGCCTGCGACCAAAAACAGGAAGGTCGCGGGTTCGGGGACGATCGGCAAAAAATTAACGCCTTGGGTTGTCGATATTGTTGCCCGTATGACAGGGTTTGATGAATCCAGAACAGAATTGATTTCCGATGGCTTCAGGTTCGTCGTATACAGTGTATAAAGAACCGGAAAGAGCCGATTGATCTGATTTGCCGTATTGTCGTTATTTACTGCGGTGCGTTCGCTTACGGCTGAAAAGATAGGCACCGGTGCCTGGCTGTCGGACTTGTTTGACGACATCGATAAGGCCGATGCGGTTGCAGATATCGCCAGCAAGAATAGAAACGATAATTCCGTGCATTTCATCTTCCGTCTCCTGATCGCATAACTTCGCTGCAGCTTCAAATAGTGTAAAATCACTTCCTTGAAGTTCATAAATCCTATCGGTCATTTCGTCCATGGCAATTAATCCGGGAAGTAAAACGAAACGGGATTTGACTGGCCAAAGCGAAACAGCTCCGATAATCCATGGAGCCGATAATATTTTTCCGACAGGCAGTTGAGACTTGCGTTGGCAGTCGTTTCCGTTACAATTGAAATTGGCTCAGGGGAGGATTTTTACTATGGCTATGGTGAGGAAACGTATAGAAATATGCATTCAATTTCTGTTTATATTTTTCATCTCTGCCGTGCTTATCGGCGGCGATAAGGGGGACAAAATGATTGAGAGCCTAGTACAGGAAAAAACTATACCATACGCGACGAAAGATTTTTCGCATCTGCTCGGAATGGAAGGGTTCAGCGATCAACTGCTGCGGAATCATTTCAAGCTTTACGAAGGTTATGTTAAAAATACCAACGAGATAGCGGAAATGCTGGCGCACATGTCGCCGCAAGTCAAACCTTCGATCGAGTATTCAGAGCTCAACCGCCGTTTTGGATTTGAATTCAGCGGGATGCGGCTTCACGAATATTATTTCGGCAATTTGATCAAGGGCGGCAAGGCGCCGGATAAAAACAGTCTGCTTTTGACAAAGATCAAAGAAGACTTTGGCCGTTTCGATACATGGAAACAACATTTTTGCGGAATGGGAATGATGAGAGGCATTGGCTGGGTGGTTTTGTATTTTGATCCGACAAATCATTCACTGCATAACGTATGGATTGATGAACATCAAGTCAACAATCTTCCCGGCTGCGAACCGATTTTGGTCATGGACGTTTGGGAGCACGCCTTTATGCTTGATTACCAGCTTGATAAGTCAAAATATATCGACGCGTTCATGAAAAATGTAAATTGGGAGGAAGCAAACCGGCGACTGGCAGCGGCATCGCATTCGAAGCAATAATTTCTCGTTTGTAATTGGAGATTTTCAAGATCATGAAATTCAAAGTTTTGGCTGAGCGGTTTCGAATCGGACTAATCGGGTTAGTAGTGGTTTTTGTTTTTTCCACAGGCATTGCGGCCGAGCCGAAGCTTTATCCCAAAGTCGGGCCGGGGTTGTACTATTTTCACGAACGCAACGGCGATCGGCCATGGTCGATACATATCCTGAAGTTCGATCGCACCCGAAACGATTTTCAATTGACCACCACTCTCGCGCAGGAAACCATTTTCGGCCTGAGCACATTATCCGCACAGGTTCGATCAGTTCCGGCGGCCATGGGCGAACCTGTCGCTGCGATCAACGGCGATTTTTATCGTTTGTCGAAAGGTCCGTATCAGGGCGATCCGATTGGTCTGCAAATCTACCGTGGTGAGTTGGTCAGCGAGCCGACGGGGCCGAGTTTCTGGGTCGATCTGTCCGGTCAGCCTCAGCTCGGAGAGGTCCGTTCGCTTTTGTGCGTAATCTGGCCCAACGGCTCTGTCACGCCGATTGGTTTGAATCGGGAACGGGCTGACAATCAGGCGGTTTTGTTTACACCCAGAATAGGCTCGTCCACTCGGACTGTCGGGGGGCGGGAATTGATTCTCGAACCGACCGATGTGAACGACTGGCTGCCGCTGCAGGCGGGCCGAACCTATCGGGCAAAAGTAAAAACCGTTTCGAATTCGGGAAATAATCCGTTAAAACCAGATATCATGGTCCTTTCGATTGGTCCAGTGGTTATGAAGAATCTTCCGCCAGTCAAGGCTGGGGATATCATAACCATAAGGACACAAACCGCGCCCGAACTTCGCGGGGTCCAGACCGCAATTGGCGGAAACGTTTTTCTGATTCGGCATGGAAAGCAAGTATCATTCAAGGAGACTCGCGATTGGGGTGAAATGATGCAGGAGCGACATCCTCGCACGCTAATCGGATGGAACCGGAAGGATTTTTATTTTGTGGTGGTCGACGGGCGAAAAAGCGATTTGTCCATCGGGATGAATTACGCGGAATTGTCCGACCTGATGCAACGTCTCTGCTGCACGGAGGCACTGAATCTGGACGGAGGCGGATCATCTACACTCTGGCTTGGCGGACAGGTAATGAACGTTCCGTCTGATGGGCATGAACGAGGACTGGCTAACGCACTTATCCTGCTTCGCAAAGCTCGGCCTTTGCCAACCACAAAGTCAGCGCCGGTCCGATAGGAAAACATTTTTTGATCTTCTGCAACGGTCTGAAATAACGATTTTGAGCGGATATTTTTCATTTGCCGCAAATCCACCTGGAGCCTCCTGTTTTCAAAATCTTGACTTATAATTGAAGTGGCGATAATGTTTGAGGATTGAATTGCAATGAGCTCCAGAATAATAAAGATTGAAGATAATCGTACGACAGAGTGGATCAAGCCTGCGACGGCGGCTCTTCGTCGCGGCGGCGTTGTTGCATTTCCTACGGAGACGGTTTATGGCCTGGCGATCTGCCCTGGTGTGCCGGGAGCGTTAGACAAGCTCAATTCCCTCAAGATTCGACCATCCAACAAGCCTTACACGGTGCATATCGGATCGCCGGAACAATTGTTACGGTACGTTCCACATCCGCCATGGATGGCCAGGATGCTGGTCCGCAAATCGTGGCCCGGACCTGTGACTGTTGTTGTAGAGATGGATGAAAAGCAAATCGCCCACTGCCGGGAACAATTCGGCGAACTTTTTGACAAGTTATATTTTGAAAATACCATTGGTCTGCGCTGCCCCGATCATCCAGTCGCCATGAAACTGCTTAAAAGCTGTCCTGATCCGGTCGTGGCTCCATCAGCGAATCCTGCTGATGAACCACCTGCGCTCGATGCCCGGGAGGTGGAAAAATATTTCGGCAACCGAGTTGCAATGATTCTCGATGCGGGACGTGCGTGCTACGGCCGGGCATCGACGGTAGTGAAAATCGAGCGATGCGGCTATGAAGTCCTGCGGGAAGGCATTATCGACCGGCGAATGATTGACAAGATGATCAGTTTGAATATTTTATTTGTCTGCACCGGTAATACCTGCCGCTCGCCGATGGCGGAAATAATGTGCCGTCGGCTTCTGCCGGAAATACTCCGCTGTCCCGCGGACAAGATGGAGCATATGAAGATTTCCGTTGCCAGCGCTGGAACGGCCGGTGGTCGAGGCATGTTGGCGTCCAGCGGCGCGGTTACGGCGATGAAGCGTCTTGGGCTGGACCTTTCCAGCCACCGAAGCCAGCCGGTAACGCCTGCGTTGGTGAATCAGGCGGACCTGATTTATGTGATGTCAAAAAATCACAAAGATTTTATATGCAATCTTGTCCCGACCGCCTGCCATCGTATAAAATTGTTGTCTGATTCCGGTGTGGCTGACCCCATCGGCGGATCAGACCAGGAATATATTGAATGTGCTCAATATATCGGACGATTACTTGAAGCACATCTGAAGGAAGAATTCGAATGAAAATTGCTATCGGCTCCGACCATCGCGGTTTCATGGCGAAAGAACGTCTCAAAGGGCTGCTTGGTGAACTCGGTTATGAGGTTATCGACTTTGGGACGGACTCCACGAAGTCATTTGATTATCCTGACGTAGCGGTTCCAGTTGCCAAGGCGGTGGCTGATGGAAAAGCCGAACGCGCTATTTTGCTTTGCGGCACGGGTCTGGGAGTTTCCATATCTGCTAACAAGGTCTGCGGCATCCGCGCTGCGCTGTGCCACGATGAACTGACAGCGCAGATGTCCCGACAGCACAACGACGCAAACGTTCTGTGCCTGGCTGCCGACCTGATCGGCGAAGCGCTGATGCGCCGTATCGTTGAAGTTTGGCTGGAAACCGCCTTCGAGGGCGGACGGCATTCCCGCCGCGTCAAAAAAATCATGGAAATCGAAAAAAACAATCTCTGCAAATATGCGGAAGGATCGGCCCCCTGCGAAAAGCCCTCAGAAGATAACGAAGCTAACCCTAAGGTTTAGCTTCGGGCCCCGGAAAAGTTAAATAATCGCTCGCCTCGGACAGAGATTTATCCGATAGTCCCGTTATTTTTCCGATATCGCTCAGATTTTGAAACGTCACACGGTTCGGAAAGCGTTTTAGGTATTCCGTTCGATATGCAACAAGTTTTTCGGCAGACTTGCGATTGAAACCCGGTATGGCCTGTAGTTCATCGATCGTGGCAAGATTTGGATCGAACCGAAAGGATAATTGGCTGCCTGTATGTACTACTTTGAGTGGAACCGCCCTGCGACTCTGCCGGAGAATCACAGCCAAATCGACCAAGATCACAATGACGAGCAGAGCTGCAATCAAATCCTGATATCGCAATTTGTAATCCTGGCCGGCTGATGCCACAGGGTGAGCTTCTCCACACGATCAGCTTTTATCCGATCGCAAATTGGTTTTCGCCTCGATAAAACGTTTTTGTATCTCGCGGATCAGTCCGAAGATCGGCTTTTCGGACCAGTCAGATGCAATCAGGCCACCGTAAGGGATTGTCTTGCTGAAATTGTCGGACAAGGCTTCCCAGGCGATCGATTCGACCTGTGGCTTGCTCAGAGCCATATGGCAGAAGGACTCAAACCATCGGGCTTGCACCTCCGGCGACCATGGACTGTTCCAATAGCCTGGATCTTCGCGGGGATCATCCGGCATCTGCGAAGGAGCGCCGGTAATCAGATGGAGGGGTTTACCCAGCATTGCGAAACGGTCAATCATCGAAGAAATCTGGAAGAAATCGCGTGTGTACAAACCTTCCTTCGCGGCTCCGAACGGCATGCGCAGCGCAAAGGCATCGAAATTGATTCCGCTCTGGGCGACCATGTCAGCATACAGAAACGGATAGATGGTTCTGGGGTTCCTGGCGTAATATTCGCCCCAGGGATAGGTAATTTCGATCACCGAGGTGGCTCGTGGGCACAACTGTTTTGCGCGTGTGGCCACCAGACGGGTGATATCGAGGATCTGTTCAAAATTCAGTCCGAAGTAGTTGTCGGCGTTCGGGCCACCAAGGATCGTCCAGCTGCGAACAAACTTGCCGTAGCGGTTTGCAACGGCGGTGAGGAATTCGTAGACGATGTCGCGGAGCGATTCGAACTCCATGCTTTTGCCCTTGAGCCAGGCGGGGATTTTCGCTTCACTGAAATTGATCACCGAGCCGAATTTGACGCTCATTTTCCGCTTCAGGAAAAATTCGAGCCAGCGATCCAGAGGTGCAAGGTTAAACTGCTGGCGGGTAGGCTGGAGGTCCGCCCAGCAAAGAGGAATTTGAACGAAATTCAAGGTATCGAGTACGTTCTGAGAAATATTATCTGCGGTCAGGCCGGGATTGATCCTGCAACCGAACAACTTTCGTGTGAAATTTCCTGCCTGAAGGCGAGGAATAAGCATTCGAAGGGCATGAAATTTTGCCAGAGCCTCACCGGCTTCCATGGCTTTTTCCAGGGCCTGATCTGCCAGATCGGCTGCCTTTGCTGGCGCATGCTCGTTCTGTAGTGCAAGGACGAAAAGTTTTTTGCTCTGTTCGAGCAATTCCGCAATCTGTTCGGTCTGAGGATAATCGAAGAGTCCCCAATCCTCCAGTTTCTGGAGGATTCGCATCAAACGCCAGCGGACCAATTCGACGTTCAGAATGTAAGGTTTGTCGCGATCGGGGAGGCGAGTGGTCTGAAGCAGGTATTTTCCGCAGCCTTTGACTTCCCAGAAAATTACGACGGCAGCAGCCTCTTCAGTTCCTTTCTGACAAACCAGGAGTCGATCAACGTATCGGATCTGACTTTTGACAGGTACGTCTTCCTGACCCATCAAAAAGGCGGATTTCACGTCCAAATCCGCAGCCGGCTGACCGTCTTTAAAAACAATGAATTTCAGCACCCTGTACTCCTGTTTATTTCTTTCCCGGAATATACTCCTTGCCCGTTCTGGGTTTGACCCAATGCTTTTCCAGCCGGACAAAAACGGGCAGGCCGTCGTTACCGATCCGGATCGGCGCTTCGCCCTGCAGCAGAGGCATCATATACTGCCGCATCTTATCGCTGATGCCTGTGCCCTGCTCGTCCAGAAAATCTCTGGGAAGGAACTTTTCGCCGTTGGCCACTGCGCTCAGGTCTGCCAGACCCGTCGTACACTTGTAATTCGGCCAATCCGATTCTCGAATAAGCGTCACCATTTTTCCGCTGATGCCCTTCATGGCGGTTTCGACGGCGGCTTTTCCACATTCATATGCTTCGTTAACGTCGGTCAGTGAAGCAAAGTGCATTGCGTTTCGCTGGCAGGTTCCCAGCTTCTGCGTGCGGGCCTTGACCTTCACTTCGCTTTCAATGATTCCGCGGAGGATATCCGCTACGCCGCCCAGCTGGGCATGGCCGAAGGAATCTTTTCCGAACGAGCCGCCCATTTCCGATATATATTTACCATCAGGATTTTTCATTCCTTCACCTGCAGCGATGACGCAATATCCGATTCGCCGGAGGACTTCCTTGACGTCCGCGACGAATTTTTCCGCTGTGAACGGAATTTCCGGAACGTAGATCAGGTGGGGCGCATCTTCGTAGCATCTGCGAGCCATGCCCGTACCAGCGGCGATCCACCCGGCATTTCGGCCCATGATCTCCTGGACCGTCACGGTGTCGTCAGTGTACATAGCCTCGGTGTCCTTGCCCGCTTCCATAATGGCGGTGGCGTTATATTTGACCACGCTGCCGAAACCGGGACAGTGATCGGTGTGGGCCAGGTCGTTATCGATCGTCTTGGCGATGCCGACGGCGATCAGATCGTAACCCTGTTCCTTAGCCAACCGGCAGACCTTGTCGCAGGTGTCCATCGAATCGTTTCCGCCGGCATAGAAGAAATATCGGATATTGTGAGCCTTGAAAACTTCCAGGATACGTTCGTAATCTTCCTTCGATTTGGTCAGGTCCCGGAGTTTGTATCGGCAGGACCCCAGGGCTGCTGCGGGGGTGCTTTTTAAACCCTCAATATTGGCTGTGGGTTCCTGCTGAAGATCGAACATTCGTTCCTGAAGGATGCCCAGGATACCGTTGTCCGAGCCGAAAATGCCCGTGATCGTTTCCGGATGCTTCATCGCCTCCTGCACCGCCCCGCAAATACAGGAATTAATGACGGTCGTCGGTCCACCCGACAGGGCCAACACACAATTTCCATTCAACGTCGCCATTACTACGAATCTCCTGTTTAACTGTTTCAAAAACAAATCAAATAAATAATGTTTAGTGTATAGTACCAATCCAATCGTTGGTTTCAAGAATGAACTTGGTTAAAATGTTGGATTATTCGACAGACCGGATGAATAGGCGTTATTTTATTACGGGGCCTAATCCACGATTGGTTCGCGGGTTAAAATTCAGCACGATAATTTCGCATCCGAACTATCTTGATGTTATAATGCGCTTTGATGAACTGGTGGTCGGCTGGTTTGGCGTTTTGGCTGTTTTATGACACGAAGAAACGTCCTTTGCCGAATGTTTCAACACCAGTTCCCTGACGTTGGACAAAATCGATTGTTCTTCCTGATAATCTCGTTTTACAAGAGTCCAAACTTCGTTTTTCTCGCCGCTGAGAGTTGAAGTTGCATACTCCGGCTGATTGGCTGGTCGATCGTCGCCCTGTCTCAGATAGGCGAAACTGCGAATGGGAGTGGTATCGCGCCGCTGGACATCGACCCGTGCCGAAACCATCGCTCCGCCCTCGGCGGGCCGAACGGCAACCGTGACCAATCGTCGATAGATATTATTCGACGGCACGACCACTTCCGAAATCGACGCCGCCGTATCTTTGGCGGAATATTCCATCGGGACCGTTCGAATGATATGGCTGTGCGGATTGGCTGACGCGATTCGGTAGGATTTTCCCACCGTATTTTCTGCTGCGGAGAACGCGCACTCCACAGATACCTTGTTGAGTGTAATCGTGCTTCCCGGCTGGGGTTTTCCCGGTTCGATTTCCTGCGCACATCCCAGCCCCAAGCCCAATAACCCCAACACACATCCGATCATCGTTTTCATGCTGTAATCTCCCATTTGTGTGAGTAGCGTCCATTACATACCGAATGCATGAAACCAAATACATTCGGCATTTTCAATTATTCATTCCAATAATTCCAACACCTCAGCCAGGTTTTGGCAAGGGATAATTTTGGTCGAATCGATTTTGGTTTTCCGGTTCATCGCGCGGGCAGGCAAGACGACCTGCTTCAAACCGAGCCGAAGAGCCTCATTGACGCGGTTTTCCGCCAGTGGCACGGTGCGAATTTCACCCGCCAGCCCCAACTCGCCGAAAACGGCCGTTCTATCAGGCAGCGATTTTCCGTGATACGCCCCCGCCACTGCTACCGCCATAGCCAGATCAGTCGCCGGTTCTCCCACTTTCACCCCCCCTACCACGTTGACGAAAACATCCTTGGTGGACAGCTTCAATCGCCCGTGACGTTCCAGCACCGCCAGGACCATCGCCAGGCGGTTGGCGTCCACACCGGTCGCCTTTCGCCGGATCAGGCCCGGCGCAGCCGGCGCGGTCAAGCCCTGAACTTCCACCAGCAGGATGCGCGTTCCCTCGCTGGCGGACATGATCACACTTCCCGGCCTGCGAGAATATCCATCCTGGAGGAACACACCCGCCGGATCGGTGATTTCCACCAAACCAACGTCGTGCATCGCGAAAATTCCAAGTTCGTTGGTCGCACCGTAGCGATTTTTCACCGCACGGATCAGCCGATGACTTTGATGATTATCGCCCTCGAAATAAAGGACTACATCCACGATGTGTTCGAGGATTTTCGGCCCGGCAATCGTGCCCTGTTTGGTTACATGTCCCACCAGGATTACCGTTACTCCCGCCGCCTTTGCCAGCCAGACCATTTCCGTGCCGCATTGCCGCAATTGACTCACCGACCCCGGCGCCGCAGGCAACGTTGGTTTATATACCAGTTGCACCGAGTCGATCATCACCACATCCGGCTTGGCCTGGTGAATGTGATTCAAAATGATTTCCAGATTCGTCTGGGCGTCCACGATAATGTTTTCGCCGCTCATGCCGAGGCGTCCCGCCCGCATCTTGACCTGCCCTGCCGATTCCTCGCTGGTGATGTACATTACCTTGCGTCCGGTGTCTGCAATCCCCTGGGCAGATTGCAGCATGAGGGTCGATTTGCCGATCCCCGGCGGGCCGCCCAGGAGGATCGTCGCACCAGCCACCAAACCTCCGCCCAGTACGCGATCGAATTCGCCGAGCCCGCTGGTGAATCGCCGGCCTTCCTCGCTGCGAAACTTGTCGAGGTCTTCGGCCAGGCTTACCGGCTGGGACGTTTCAAGCGGCACCATCGGTCGATGCAGATCGTCGCTGAGGCCTTCGGTTTTTTCTTCATCGAAACTGTCCCATTGGCCGCAATCCGGACACTTGCCAACCCATTTAAGTTGACGCGATCCGCAATTGCGACAGACGTAATATGAATTCGCTTTAACTTTTGACATGGATCATTTTTTCTGTTTTTAAGTGTTTATTTCGCTACTGCAGGCTTCCACAAGGTCTCTTCAACTCCGGCCCGCACATTGGCCCAGCGAGCCGCCATATACAGCCAATCGCTCAAGCGATTGATGAACCGCGATGCGTTCTGGTTGATCGCCCGCGGACCGGTCGAAATCAGATGCGCGATTGCGCGTTCCGCCCGGCGGCATACCGTACGGGTCACATGCAGTCGAGCTGCAAGTTCGGTCCCGTCGGGCAGAATAAATCCCTTCAAATCCGGTACAACTTTCTGCCACTGCGCAATTTCAGCTTCAAGCCGCAATATCGGTTCCTCCGAAAATTCCACCGTGGACCATCCCGTAATGTAACTGCCCAAATCAAGGATTGTACTTTGCACCCATTCGATCCGCTGACAAATATCCTCGTCATCGCAGGCGCACTTCGTCCAGCCCAGCATGCTATTCAATTCGTCCAGCGTCCCCACGGCATCGAAATTCGGATGATCCTTTCCCACCATCTGACCGGAGACCAACTTCGACATCCCCCGGTCACCGCCCGACGGATAATTTTTTTTCATGCCTGTAACTCCCATCCTCTGTTTTTTAGGTATAAGATTTTCTCAGAATGCCCATCCTTTTTCCATTATACCTGATCGCCGGGCGAGGGAAAAACTTTTTGCCTCTTTCTTATCGTTCAAAACTGAAATATAATTGATGTAAGACAAAAGGAAAGTGAAAAAGAGAAAAGAAAATGGTTGCCCCTGGAATCGAATTTCGATGTCCCACATGTGGAAAGCGTACAGCGGTCCGTAATCTTGAGGACCTGCCTTCCAGGCCGTTTTGCTCCGCACGATGCAAAATGGTGGATTTATACAAATGGCTTAATGAAGAATATTATTTATCCGAAACAGTCACGTCTTCCGGTGAGACTATAGTCCAGATCAAGGACAAGACTCA
>CAYMXC010000013.1:0-18184 GCA_964394135.1 uncultured Phycisphaerae bacterium | reverse complement strand
CGGCATGGTAGGGGCCCTTTCGTTAGGGTTTTACATGATATTTTGCTTCTTTATCGGGTCGCGATTTTGCCGACTTGGTGCCAAGAGTTTGATGATGACCAGTACGTTCATGGTCGGATCGCTTTTAATCGGAATGGCGTTAGCTCCGAATGTGCCTGTACTTCTTTTGCTGGTGGCGGTCCAGGGGATGATGCTCAGCGGTTTCTGGCCGCCAGTGATGGGTTGGATTTCGACTGGCGTTGAAGGTTCATCGCTGAACCGTCGGCTGGGTTTCTTCAATCTGAGCTGGTCGCTTGGCGCGATTATCGGCACTTGGATGAGCGGGGTGCTATATGCGGTCTCGCATTCGTTGCCATTTATGGTCGCAGCAGGAGCTGCATTTCTGGCATGCGTAATAATTTTCTTTGTCCCGCCCGCAAAACCACAAACGCAGCAGGCGGTTCTTGCGACAGAAAATGTCGAAGAGCCGAAAGACCTGTCCGTTTTTCTTTGGCTCTGGCGGGTTGGTGTACTGACGGATTGGGTGGCGTATGGCATTCTTCGCGTACCGATCGCATCACTGATAAAGGGGATGTCGCTGGGTGCGAGCCTTCACGCGATGAGTTCAGCGGGAACGAGCATGATCATGATGTGCATGTTTTTCCTGCTCGGGCGGTTCAGATTTTGGCATTATCGATTCAGTCTGGTCATTGTAAGTCAGCTTCTGCTCGCGATCATGATGGTCGGTTTGACATTTGGCACTAATGCCAGGCAATTATTATTTTTTGTGTTTGCGAGCACTCCGGCGCTTGCATTCGCGTATTCCTCTCATTTGTTTTACAGCGTATCCGGCGGGCGGAACCGTCGAACTGGGGCAGCAGAGCACGAAATTTTGCTGGCGATCGGTTTTTGCATCGGTTCCCTCGGCGGCGGCGCTCTCGGCCAGATTTTCGGTGTTCGAATGACCTATAGTGTGGTGGCGGGAGTGATCCTGGCTGCCATGGTGGTCGAAACGGTCATATATTGTTCCAGCCGTTTTTCCCGAAGGGCAGTCCGGCCGGTCGGTGATGTTCAGGTACGTTTATCACCCATTCGAACTTCGCAATAATCGCCGAGCATCAGGTTGAGAGTCTCGCGGCTGCTGCTGTCGCCGGCGATGAGAGTTTTTTTGCCCAGGATGCTTTCTTCCAATCGATGCACGCCCGTGACACAGGACTCATCGAGCACGACGGAAAATTCGACGAAGGAATTTTTAATTCGGCAGTTGGCTCCGATGGCGGTGTATGGGCCGATGAAGGAATGAATTATCTTTGAGCCCGAGCCGATGACGGCGGGGCCGCGGATGGTGCTGTCGCAGATTTCGGCTCCCTCTTCGATCAGGACCCGCCCGGAAATTCTGCTTGCGTCGTCAATTTTTCCCCGGATCGATCCTTGAATCAGTTCGTCGAGAACGACCCGATTGGCTTCGAGCAGATCATCCTTTTTGCCCGTGTCCAACCACCAGCCGTTCAAGACGTAGCTGTCAACTTTATAACCCAGTTGGATCATTTCCTGGATAGAGTCGGTGATTTCCAGCTCGCCTCGCCACGAAGGCTTGATCCGATCGATGGCTTCATGAATTTTCGGCGAAAAGAGATAGATTCCCACAACGGCAAGTTTGGAAGGCGGGTCTTTTGGTTTTTCGATCAGCCGGACGATCAGTCCGTCGGCATCGACCTGGGCCACCCCGAACATTCGCGGGTCGGCCACCTCCTTGAGCAAAATCACGGCGTGCGTGCCGTTCATGCCGAACCGGGAAACGAAGGGGAGGATATCCTGGCCGATGAGATTATCGCCAAGGTACATCAGAAATGGATCATTGCCGAGAAACGGCTGGGCCGTTTTGACGGCGTGGGCCAGTCCGCCAGGAATATCCTGGGTGATGTACTGAATATTCATGCCCCAGCGCCGGCCGTCGCCGAGTGCCTGGCGAATATCGCTGCCTGTTTCGGGAGAAATAATAACGCCGGTTTGCGTGATGCCCACTTTTTGAATCTGGTCCATGACGTAATAGATGATTGGTTTGTTGACGACCGGAATGAGTTGTTTGGCGCAGGTAAAGGTCAGTGGCCGAAGTCGCGTACCCTTGCCACCCGATAGAATTAACGCTTTCATCGATATTCCTCCAGCCAGCGGTTTGTCGATTCCTCCCAGCTCGCAATAGTTATTCCCATTTCGTCAAGCGGGAACAAATCGAGCACGGAATATGCGGGACGCCGAGCGGGTGTGGGGAAAAAATCGCTCGCAACGGGTTCGATTTTTCCGGACCAGCCGATTTTTTCCATCGCATAACGAACCCATTCATATCGGCTGCATTGTCCTGCGTTATGAAAATGATAAAATCCATACATCCCTGTCTGAACCAGGTTCCAGATGGCCTGAGCGAGGTCCGGGGCGAAAGTGGGAGCGGAAATTTGATTGTGTACGATGTGCAGGACGCAGTGATCGGCCGAGTATTCCAGAATTTTTTTCAAAAAGTTACTGCCACGCCCGAAGACCCAACTTGTCCTGATCAGATAGAAGCGGTTCGTGAAACATCCGAGATATTGTTCTCCCAGGAGTTTGGTTTGGCCATAGGTATTGATCGGCTTGGGTTTATCTGCAATGGTGTAGGGACTTTTTTTTTCTCCGTCAAAAACGTAATCGGTGCTCACAGAAACAAGTGGGATTTGCCGCTCCTGACAGGCAATCGCAAGATTCCTGACTCCAAGTGCATTGACTCGCAACGCCTGTTTCCAATCCGACTCGGCACTATCGACGTTGTTATATGCGGCGCAGTTGATAGCCAGATTGGGTTTGAGATTTTCGAAGGCATCGCAAACAGCCTGAAAATCGCTAATATCCAATTGCTGCCGCGTAAGGGCAGTAATTGTTTTGTCCCGCCGGGTCAGCAGCTCCGCCATCGCAAAACCCAATTGTCCGTTTGCCCCCGATATCAGGATCATGGTCTAGTCCAATTTGAATGGAGATTGCGGATCGTCTTCATGTCGGACTTCGTCCACCTCCTCCTGCCGGCCGACACCTTTGTAGAGTTTGTCGGGAAAATTGATAACCATGCCGGCAACGGAGCCGATATTTTTATAGCCGTGAATCACGCCGGCGGGAACGACCACGAACGATGGATTGTCCTGCCCGGCATAAAAGATCATCTTCTGCGCATAAGTGGATGAATCTCTGCGATTGTCCCAGAGGACGATTTTGAAATTGGATGGACCGAGGAAGCAGAAACAGTCGGTTTGGTGGCGATGCTCGTGAGGGCCGCGGGCGATACCCGGCTGGGTCATGGAAATGTAGCTCATTTCAGGCATGGGAATTTCCCCCAATTCGTCGCGGCGGAAAAGTTCCGCGAGCCAGCCGCGTTCATCGATGAATTTTTTAATCGGTTTAACGACTGTACCCTTGATCATACTTCGCACTCCTGATTGATCCACCGATTTCCATACCACTTTTTGTAATACGTGCGATATTCTCCGCTGCGAACCGTGTCGCACCAGGTTTTGTTTTTATAATACCATTCGACCGTTCGACGGATGCCCTCATTCCACCCGATTTCTGGACGCCAGCCGAGCGATCGAAGTTTGCCGGAGTCCAACGCATATCGCCGATCATGGCCGGGGCGATCTTCGACAAACGTGACGAGATGCTCCAATTGGTTGCGTGGTATTCGGGCGATTTTGGCGACGCAATCGATAATGGTCCGTACCGTTTGAAGGTTTGGAATTTCCTCGCCGGTACCGACATTGTAGATTTCACCCGCCGAGCCGTGTGTCATCAGAAATGCGATGGCGCGGCAATGATCCCGGACATGAATCCACTCCCGCACATTTTGGCCGTCGCCGTAAATGGGCAAAGGCCTTTGCTCAAGTGCGTTCAAAATCATCAATGGGATCAGTTTTTCCGGAAATTGATAGGGGCCATAGTTATTGCAGCATCGTGTGATCAGCAGGTCCATTCCATACGTTTGATGATACGCACGGCACAAAAGATCGGCGGCGGCCTTGGAGGCGGAATATGGGCTGTTTGGCTTTAGTGGGTCGTTTTCCCTGAAGCGATCGGTTCCTTCCAGTTTAAGACTCCCATATACCTCATCGGTGGAAACCTGGATGAATCGATGGATGCCGAATTCGCGGACGGCGTCAAGCAGAATCTGCACCCCTTTGACATTGGTGTCGATAAAGGCAGTGGCGTCAAGTATGCTGCGATCAACGTGGGATTCCGCGGCGAAATTTATGACAACATCCGGCCGGGGATATTCTTTGCCGGCCAGGAGTGATCGGATTAAATCTCGATCGGCGATGTCGCCCTTGACGAAACGATATCGCAAAGTGCCCCATTCGTGTTCAATCGCATGTAGGTTGTCTGGATTTCCTGCGTAGGTCAGTTTATCGAGGTTTGTCACCGCATATTCGAGTTTGGATTGAAGCAGATATTGAACGAAATTGCTCCCGATAAATCCCATTGCGCCAGTAACCAGGATGTTGAACATAATCGTTCCCCCTTGCGATCCGGTAGTGCGGCGATCAGGAATATTTCGAATCACGGGGCTCGGAAGAATTCAGCACACAGAACTAACTTGCCCCCATACCCTATTTAATATAATGAGATAATTTATTTTTGCAACTGTTTTATTTAAAACGCCAGTGGTGTATCCGGCTGATTTGGTCAATAAGCCATGGCGCTCAGATTTTTCTATGAAGCTTTTATTGCGTTTCGTGCGGTGGCAAACCAGCTTCTCCGCAGTCTCTCAAGAAGTCCCAGCAGTCCAAGTCGGCGGTAGGTACGGCGATAATGGCGACGTTTTATGATCCTGGACGTTCCGATTTTTTGGATGGCCCATTCCCGGCGTCGAAGTTCGCCGCGTTTGATTTTTCCACTGATGGTCTTGGGCAATTCTTTCACGAATTCGATCAGGCGAGGATATTTGTAGGGCGCGGTGATGGTCTGGACATGCTGCTGTAATTCGCGAACCAGGGAGGCTGATGGTTCGTAACCGTCGTTGAGGATGACGAACGCCTTGACGACCTCACCGCGCAATTCGTTGGGGCTGGCGACGACGGCGGATTCCTTGACGGCCGGATGTTCCAGCAAAGCACTTTCGATCTCGAACGGGCCGATCCGGTAACCAGAGGTTATGATGACATCGTCGCAGCGCCCCAGGAACCAGAAGTATCCATCGCTGTCCTTGTAGGCCTTGTCGCCCGTATAGTAGAAATCGCCGCGAAACGACGTCGCCATGGACGTTTCATCGTCGAGGTATTTTTCGAAAAGCCCCACCGGGCGATTGGGTTTCACCCGCACCGCTAGAAATCCTTCATTTCCGCATGGCTGTTCATTGCCGTTTTCGTCGAGAATGACCATGTCGAACCCCGGAACGGGTTTACCCATCGAGCCGGGCCTGATTGGCATGCAGCGAAAATTGGCGATCATGTTGACCGATTCGGTTTGACCGTATCCGTCGTATATATCAGTATGGGTGGCTTCTTTCCAGATGCGAATGACCTCAGGATTCAGCGGTTCACCGGCGCTGGTGCAGTGACGAATAGAGGAAAGATCGTATCGGCTTAAATCTTCACGGACCAGAATGCGGTACACTGTCGGTGCGGCACAGAATGATGTAATACCGGCTTTGCCGAGCATCGTCAGTGTTTTCTGTGGTTCGAATTTATGGGCGGCATTGACGAATATGGTCGAGCCGACAGTCCACTGGCCGAAGAGACAGCCCCACGCCGCTTTTGCCCAGCCAGTGTCCGTCAAGGTCCAGTGGATATCGTCCGGTTTGAGATCCTGCCACAGTCTACTGGTAAGCGAATGGCCGATTCCGAAAGATGCCTGAGTATGCAAAACCATTTTGGGATACGCCACCGTGCCCGAAGTAAAATAAATCAGCATCGGGTCGTTGCTGCGAGTCTTTTCCCAGCCACCAAACGTTTCAGGTTCTGATTCGATCACCGTGGTAAAGTCCAGCCACTCTTTCGGCAGGGAAGATCGGGAGCCGGTGATCACTTTGTGTTTGAGTGTCTTGCATTCGCCTGCGATTTGATCTACTGCGTTCATCAGCTCCGGTGAGCAGATCACGCCAACGGCTTCCGATGCATTAAAACGATATAGCAGGTCTCTTGGTCGAGATTGTGTGGTGGTAGGGATGGGAATTATTCCCAGTTTGATCATGGCAAGCATGGCAACATACCATTCATGACGCCAGCCCATCAAAATAAGTATACGGTCGCCTTTTTTAATGCCCAGCTTTCGAAGCACATTGCAGAATCGATTTATCTTGCGGCTCAATTGGTCGAAAGAGAATTTTTCGATGGTGTTTCCATCGGCCGAGCCGATCATCAGGGCAGTGTGAGACCCTCTCCTGCTAGCTTGATTTTCAAAAGTATCAACGGTGTAATTAAAAAACTCCGGCACTTCAAGTTTGAATTCCTGAAGACCGGCTTCGTAATTCGTCATGTTCGGTTTAATGTTCACGGTTCTTCCGTTCCTTAAAGAAACTACAGAGTTCACATTTTATATCTCCCTGCGGCTGTGCGGAACGGAATTTTTCATAAATCAGGACAAAATTCTGCGCGAACCAAATGGATCAGTTGCGAGACTATCTCGCTTACCAGAATTATAACAGTTTTTTCAATGCAGGACACGCCGTAAGAATCTTGAAGTCTCTACTGCATCGCCGAGTTGGATCGGCCGATCAGGCTCTTTTTTATTTTCCCGTTGGATATTATCGAACCGAATCAGCCACTGGATGCTTTCGCCGATGGCGCCGGCTGCGTCTTCGCGATAGGGATACTGATCCATCTACAGCCAGCCGTTAAATCGGCAGCGGTCCAGCCAGTAGAGGATTTCAATATACGCGGTCGAATGAACGGATCCGACCATCATATCATCATCCCACGCGGTGAAGTTGTCGTTGAAGTGCATGTGGAATAGTTTGTTGCCGGCACGCTTGGCCAGAACGATCGATTCGGCGATGACTTCCCCGGCGACAAAGGCGTGACCGGTGTCAATGGTTACGCCCACATTTTTGCATTTGGTTTCCTGGGCCAGGAGCAGTGTATCGGACATGCGGGCCAGGTATGAATGTGTACGCGGTTACTTCGGCTTGTATTCCAGTGCAAATTGCAGTTTTGGATATTTGCGCGCAAGCTTCTGGATCGCCTCGCACTCCCACGCCCGCTCTTTTTCGTAATCCGCTGTCAGCAAATAATCGTAACCGTCCTGCCCAGGCCAGATATTGATGATCTTGCAGCCTAAATCCTCGGCGATGTCGCACATCTGGCAGGTATAGTCGAAAGCCTTTTTCCGCACACCGGCGTCCTTGCTGGAATAACTTCCTTTCCACCAAAGCTTGTCGGCAAAAAGATCGGGAATAATCGACACGCACTTGAGACCGTAATCTTTAAGGGCCTTTTTCATCTCCCTGGCGGTTTCAGGCTTGATATCCCATGTGCCGACCAATTCGATGCCTTGAACATTTGGAATGGCGGCGGCCTTGAGCATATCCATCTTCGACGGATTGGTCTTGTAGCCGCTGCAGAATCGATCGCATGTGTTGCCGAGATTGCCAAGAATAACTGAGTACTTGCGTTCCATGATCGTTTACTCCCAAAAGTTCAGCGGAATCGAGTGTTCGGTTCTGTGGAACCAACCGGAACTTTTCACAGCGTCAAAAATAACGGCTTTATGCCAAACCTGTCAAAGTTTTTCTGACGCAACGGCAATACTCTTCAGCGGCGTGTTTGAGTTCGATGACTGTTTTTTTCAGCGAATAAAGATTTGAACCGATCCCGACGCCGGCGACGACTGCCAGGTATAATTGCACGTTTTCCAGTTTCACGCCACCAACGGCGATCAACGGTTTGTTCATGACGGCCTTGAGGTCTTTGATGTATCCGACACCGAGAGCTCCGGCGGGAAAACATTTGAGATAATCGGCACCGGCATCGGCGGCGAGAAACGCTTCGGTCGGTGTGAAAAAACCGGCGATGGAAATCAAATCGAGTTGTCGCGTGGTTTTGATCACATCAACATCGGTATTGGGCGAAATAATATATCGCCCGCCGGCTTCCGCAACTGCAACGACTTCCTGCGGCTTCAATACCCTACCAGCACCAATAATGATATCCGTTCCGGCGTATCGGTCAGCGAGTGTGCGGATGCTCAACAGCGCGTCGGGAGAATTCAATGTCAATTCTATAAATCGGATGCCGCCTTCCACCACCGCCTCTGCTGAAGCCTGCACCTTGTCTGGCGTGACACCGCGAAAGATCGCGATGATCGGCATTTTTTTGAAATTTTCAGCGAAACGTTCGCGATCGATCATGATATTTTACCTCCGTACCCTCCCCGATGCACAACCGTTCATGAGGGCGACGACCTCGTCTTTGGTGACATAGTTGAAATCGCCACGGATCGAATGTTTCAAACAACTTCCGGCAGCAGCAAAGCGGATCGCAGTCGCGGGTTGTTTGAATTCGTCAGTCAGCAGGGCGTAAATCAATCCGCCGGCGAAGGAATCTCCGCTGCCCACGCGATCGACAATATTACGGATGGGATACGGTTCATATTGGCCTCTGGAATCGAGCGGGGCAAACCATGCCTGATCCTCAGCCTTGGAATAGAGCATGCCGCCCCAGTTGTTATGATCGGCCGATATGCTTTCCCGCAGCGTGACGGCGACGTAACGGACATTTGAGAATTGGTGGACGATTTCTCTCGCTACGGTCGTGTAGGCCAGGGCGTTAATCCGGCCCGACTCCACGCAGGTGCCTTCCGCGCGGATGCCAAGGACGTCGTCGGCATCTTCTTCGTTGGAGATGACAACATCGACAAAGGGGAGGATTTGCGTCATGCATTCGCGGGCGAGCTGACTGGGCGAAACGCCCTGTTTCCATCGCCAGAGTTTTTTACGGAAGTTCAAGTCGCAGGAGACGGCTAATTCTTTCGATTTTGCCGGTTTGACCAGCGTCAGAACCGACCGAAATGCGTTTTCGCTCAAGGCGGGTGTGATGCCCGTGACGTGAACCCATCGCATATCCGTCAAGGTACTCTCAAAATCGTATTCGCCTGGCGAAATCGCAGTCTGCCTTCGGGGGCGATTCGCATCAAAAGCTCTCCGAATCCTAAAACGCTCATGACATTCACTCCTGTTCAGTGAACCCGCTGCCCTTGGCCTTGCAATGGACGCATGGTAATAGTGTTATGATAAACCGGTAAATCATTCATAACAGAATGGCTGCGTTCGATCAAATGAAATTTGTAGGTTGATTGGAAACGACGTCGGAAAGCATACAAGTGATAGTGAACAATTTAAACCAGCGTAAGAAAAAATTCCCTTCTGCGCGACGAGTTGGCATAATATTGGTTGCGATGAGTAAGAAATATGATGTCATTGTAATCGGCGCCGGCCATGCCGGAATCGAAGCGGCCTATGCCGCAGTACGGGCCTGTGCGCGCACTGCTCTGGTAACGTTGTCGCTGGACAAGATCGGCGAAATGTCGTGCAATCCGGCGATCGGGGGGCTGGCCAAGGGGCAAATCGTTTGTGAAATCGATGCGATGGGCGGTTTTATGGGTCAGGCTGCCGACGCCACGGGTCTGCAGTTTCGTATGTTGAATATGTCCAAGGGGCCTGCGGTATGGGGGCCGCGAGCCCAGGCGGATAAACGAAAATACGCCCGTTTTGCAAGGGAGTTTCTTCAAAATCTGGCCGGGCTGGATATGATAGAAGGGGAAGCTGCGGAAATTGTTACAGCAGATCAAACCATCTGCGGCGTTACACTCGGCGACGGGAGATTTTTGCCGGCACGGGCGGTCATCCTGACCAGCGGAACATTTCTAAACGGACTGATTCATCTGGGAAAAAAACGTTTTCCCGCGGGGCGGATCGGCGAACAGCCGGCACGATTCTTGACGGATTCGCTGAAAAAACAGGGAATCAAAATTGGCCGGCTCAAGACGGGTACGTGCCCGCGCCTGCTTCGCGACAGTATCGACTTCAACAGTTGTATTCCCCAGCCGGGGGACGATCCGCCGATCCCATTTTCCATGCTGACAGATCGAATCGAACAGCAGCAGATTCCGTGCTACATTACTCACACCAATTCGCGGACGCATCAGATTCTTCGCGACAGTCTGAATCGCGCGCCCCTATACACAGGTCAAATTACCTCCACCGGACCGCGGTATTGCCCGAGTATCGAGGTGAAAATCGTTCGATTCAGCGAAAAGGAACGCCACCAGATTTATCTGGAGCCAGAATCGCTGGAGTACGATTGGATATACTGCAACGGCCTGGCGACTTCGATTCCGGAAGATGTTCAGGAGGAGATGGTGCATTCGATCGTCGGTCTGGAGCACGCTAGAATCGTTCAGTACGGCTACGCGATCGAGTACGATTATGTTCCGCCCGATCAACTCGGCCCGGATTTGCAGTGCCGGCAGGTCCATGGCCTGTTCCTGGCAGGTCAGATCAACGGCACAAGTGGTTACGAGGAAGCCGCTGCACAGGGTCTCATGGCCGGCATCAACGCAGTCAAATATTTGGCAAAAAGCGACCCGGTTATCCTCCGACGCGATGAGGCATATATCGGAGTGATGATCGACGATCTGGTTACCAAAGGGATTGACGAACCGTATCGAATGTTCACTTCGCGTGCGGAATTTCGTCTGCTGCTTCGAGCGGATACTGCACCTCGTCGCTTATGTCCTGTGGCACATGCCGCTGGTGTGCTCGACGATCGACGCTGGCAGCGATATCTGGAATGGGAGCATCAGCGTCACCAGCTCGATGCGATCCTCAGCCGGCAGGTCGTAGAAGGGGTTCATGCCGACGCATGGCTCCGACGCCCGGAACATACCTGGGCGGGTTTGTTGGAAAAAATGAGCGACAAAATTCCAGCAGATTTCGACATTCGTGTCTGCCGCCAAGTCCAGACAGATATCAAATATCACGGTTATCTCCGCCGCGAGCACAAGGCAGCGGAAAAACTCCGGCAACTCGAAGTTGTCAAACTTCCAGTACACTTTGATTATTTTGCAGTACCAGGGATTAAACGCGAAAGCCGGGAAAAACTCAACGCCGTCCAGCCGGTCAACCTTGGTCAGGCCTCGCGCATCAGCGGAATTACTCCGGCTGACATAATCGTTCTGATGCTTTATCTGAGGCAAAAATAATGAGAAAGCCATCGGCCCTGGTCCTTTTCCGCCGGCCTCGGCTTTCTTGAAGGCAAATGCATTGCTATAATTCTACGTTTTTGTAACGAAGGAACAAACGCTTGAGTACGCAAACCGTTAACAGCGACAGTCAATTACTGGCCAAACGTCTTCGGCCGTTGATTAAAGGCGATGTTTATGACGACCGCGTTACGCGACTTTTGTATAGTACCGACGGGAGCATCTACAAGCTTATCCCAACTGTCGTTGTCGCACCACGCGACGATCAGGATATCATCCGGCTGGTTTTATTTGCACAGGAGACGGGAGTTCCTCTGACCGCACGTGGAGCGGGAACGGGCCTGGCGGGCGAATCGCTGACCACTGGTATTTGTGTGGACTTTTCGCGATATCTGACGGGAATCATTCATTTCGATCCTGTGAAAGGCCGAATTACCACACGTCCAGGTGCGATTCTCGATGAGATCAACAGGCATGCCAGGCGTTTCGGCTGGCAGTTCGGCCCTGATCCCTCAAGCTGTTCCAGGGCCACTGTAGGCGGATCCCTGGCCAACAACGCCACAGGTGCTCACTCGCTCCGTTACGGTTATTGCAGCGACAATCTGCTGGGTTTGAAAGTCATTTTGGCCGATGGCCGTCTGATCACGACCGACGATAGCGATTGGAAAGACCTCGAACGCAAGGCTTGGACTATGCTCAACTCCGGGCGAAAAACCATCCATCAATACTGGCCGACCGTCAAACGGAATCGTGCCGGCTACAACCTGAAAGGGATGATCCAGCGTGCCGGCGGCGATCTGCTCAAACTTTTTGCCGGCTCCGAAGGCACTCTGGGCGTCTTTACAGAAATGACGTTTCAACTGGTACGCATACCGGCCGTCAAGGTCGTTTTGTCAGCCAATTTCGATGAATTTCTTCTCAGCGGGCGGGCCACTAATCTCATTCTCGAATTCGATCCGGCTGCCATCGAATTGATGGATGGAACACTCATTCATCTGGCGCGTGCAGGCATTCCTCAACTGGCCGAAATCCTGCCGAAGTCCCAGGCCTCGCTCATGGCGGAGTTTGACGGCGCCAGTCTCGACGAAGCCTGTTATCGTATGCACCAATGCCGCGATCGGCTGACGAAGGAATTCGGCGGTCACGTTCAACTGCTCGAACTGATCGATCCGGCTGAGCAGCGACGCCACTGGGCCGCACGAAAAAATGCCGTGCCCATCCTGTTTCGCCAGGCCGGCCCGGCCAAACCATTTCCCTTCGTCGAGGATATCGCCGTCGATCCTCCTAATTTACCCCAATATCTTAGCGGTATGCAGGCCATTTTCAGTCGATACGATCTGCAGGCCAGTTTTTACGGCCATGCAGGCTCCGGCGAATTCCACATCCGCCCCTTCATCAATCTTCGTGAGCCGCTGGACCGGAAAAAACTTTCGCCCCTGGCCAAGGATGCCTACGAATTGGTCTGGTCTCTGGGAGGAACTATCAGCGGCGAGCACGCCACAGGTATCATCCGCAGCTGGGCCCTTCGCAAACAATATGGACCGACGTACGAATACATGGAGCAGATCAAACACCTGTTCGATCCCGCAGCGTTGCTGAATCCAGGAAAAATCATCGTCACCGACACCGATCTGCCAATCGAGAATCTTCGTGCCGACGGTGTACCTTCACCTGCGGTCGATAAACCTAAACTGCTTTACGGCGATTTGGGTTTGTTCGACCTGGCCGATGTCTGCAACGGATGCGGTGAGTGCAAGTCGCTCGATGTCGCTCAACTGATGTGCCCGATTTTTCGAGTCAACCGCGATGAATATTCATCGCCGCGTGCTAAAGCCAATCTGCTTCGCGAATTCCTCACCGGCTCCCTCAGCTCGAAAGATTTACTTTCGCCACAGGCCAAACGGGTGATCGACAGTTGTCTTTTGTGCGGAAATTGCCTGCGGGAGTGCCCCAGCGCAGTTCAGACGCCGCGGCTGATCATGGAACTCCGCGCCGCACGGCGAAAACTTCGTGGTAACCGGTTGATCGAACGGCTATTCGTCGACGGTGAATATTCCGAGTGGCTGTCCAGTAAATTTTCGCCTATCACCAATTCGCTCTTCGCCAAAAAAGGTGTTCGCCGCGCATTCGAAATGATTACTGGAATGGATGCCCGCAGTCCCATGCCGCCGTTTGCTTTTCCGGGCCTGCTTACATATCTGCGACGATTGGCCCAGCGGCACCGGCCGACGAATCCCAAAATCCGGGCGTTATGGTTTACAGATCTCTTTGCCCGCTATCACGATAATCAATTGGCCTTGGACATCATTCGAGTCTGCGCCGCCAACGGCATCGAATTGATCATTCCCGAGCAGTGTTCCTGCAATATGCCCGCGATGGCCTACGGATATCTCGAACAGGCACGTCAGGCTGCACAATTCAACGTCGATCAGTTCACACGGCACCTTGACGAGGCCGACATGATACTTTGCTTCGAACCCACCGCCACTTTGTCTCTGCAGAAAGAATACAAATACCTCATCGACGATGAAAATCTCGATGCGATTGCCGCTCGAGTTCGCGACGGATGCGATTTTCTCCTTCAACTGCATTTCGAGAAGGATTTGAAATTCGGCTCAGCGTCACAACCCTTGAAACTCGCTTATCACTGCCCATGCCATCTTCGGCTTCTCCAGTGCGGTCAGCCAGGCCTTGAATTGCTCAGACTGGTCGATGGCCTCAAGGTCGAGCATCTGCCCAATCAGTGCTGTGGACTGGCAGGCACGTTCGGATTAAGCCGCGAACGGTACGATCTGTCTCAGGCCATTGGAAAAACCCTCGCCGATGCTGTCGTCAAGGGCCAGTATGACGCTCTGGTCAGCGAGTGCAGCTCCTGCCGAATGCAATTGTCGCACCTCACCGGCCTGCGGGCGTTTCATCCCGTCCAGTTCCTGGCCCGGTGGTATGAAGGGAAAAACATTTTGTAACTTTTTTCTGATGTTCGAATTTACAAAAATTATAAATTCGAATCGATCCTCGTACTAAAAGATCCTATAATTTCATTTTCATGAAATGAAAGGATCACGATCATGGCTAAACGCGAAATACCAGTTCATGTGGATCAAGTCGCGCTCCAGCAGTTCAGGGGCGATATGCTTGTTCTCGGCTTGTTTAAAGACACTAAAAAACTACCTGCCGCGTTTGCATCTCTCGACCGGGCCATCGGCGGCGCGATCGGAAACCTTCTTAAACTCGGCGATTTTACCGGCAAGCAATACGAAACGACGGTTCTTTACATTTCTGACAAAGTACCCTGCCCGCGAATTCTCGTCGTCGGTCTCGGCGAGGCTGAAAAAATCGAACTGAACGTCCTTCGACAGGCAGCCGGTACTGCCACCCGCGCAGCCAACCGACTTTCCACCTCACGTCTGGGATTTGCTCTTCACGCCGTAATTGAAAATCAATTTTCTCCTGATGCGATGGCCCAGGCGATTATCGAAGGTGCGATCGTCGCCAATTTCACATATCAGGAATACCTGCCGAAAAAAAACGACAAAAAACTCCTTCTGGCGATCGTGGAACCGCGCTCGTCGGTGGCAGTCGCAATGAAACCGGGAGCCAAAGTCGGTGCCATTGTCGGCCGGGCTCAGAATCGGGCCCGTCTTCTTGCCAACAAACCCGGCAACGAAATCAATCCACCGGTACTGGCCCGATACGCCCAGCAGTTGGCCCGTCAATTTGGTCTGCGATGTAAAATCTTCGACGATCGACAACTCGCAAAAATGAAAATGAACGCTATTCTCGCCGTTGGCAACGGCTCTGCCAGCAAGCCTCGACTCATCGTTCTCGAATATCGCGGGAAAAAAAACGATCGTCCAGACGTCGTCGTTGTTGGAAAAGGGATCACATTCGACAGCGGAGGAATCAGCATAAAACCTTATGAAAACATGGATCGTATGAAGTTCGACAAAAGCGGAGCCTGTGCGGTGCTGGGAATTATTACAGCTGTCGCTGAACTCAAACTACCAATCAACCTGGTCGGATTGATTCCAACCGCGGAAAATCTGCTTTCAGACACCGCATTTCGTCCGGGCGACATAATCACGACTTACAGCGGAAAGACCGTTGAAATCATGAGCACCGATGCTGAAGGGCGTATGATTCTCTCCGATGCCCTGGCATATGGTGTACAGATGAAACCGAAAGCCGTCATCGACCTGGCGACCCTTACGGGCGGATGCGTCGTAGCGCTGGGTGAAAATTGTGCCGGCCTGTTCGGCAACAACGCCGATCTGCTGGCTCGGCTCGAGCGATCAGCCGAATCTGCCGGCGAACGCGTCTGGCAAATGCCTTATCATCCAGACTACCTGGAGCAGACCCAGAGCAAGATTGCGGACTTGAAAAACTCCGCAGGTCGCGAAGGCTCCTCCTGCACCGGCGCCGCTTTCCTTGGCGAATTTGTCGATAACGTTCCCTGGGCTCATATCGATATTGCAGGTACCGCCAGGGCGATCGATGAAAAACCCTGGCGGGCACCGGGCGCTACCGGATTCGGCGTTCGTACTGTCGTGGATTATTTGCGTTCATTCCAGAAAGCAGTTTGACGCAATGGCTTCTGATGTCAACGATTTCATACAGCGGATTCAGCGAAAAAGCGATTATCGCAATCAGATCGTCCATATTCGCTCTCTGCCTGCAAGAGCCGCACAATATGGACAACTGACTCGTCCGCTGCCGACGACACTCCAGAACCTGCTTGCCTTGGATGGCATCCAAAAACTTTATACTCATCAGGCCCAAGCTGTTAATCTCCTGCGGGATGACAAAGATGTACTGGTCGTGACCGGTACCGCCTCCGGAAAAACCCTTTGCTACAATCTGCCCGTCGTCGAACGAATTTTGATCGAACCAGGCGCCCGCGCGCTGTATCTTTTTCCCACCAAGGCGCTGGCTCAGGATCAGCTCGCCACGCTGAACCGCTGGATCGACCGCGTTCCTTCGATCAAAAACAAATTACGCGTCGCCACCTATGACGGCGATACTTCATCCGCCAGCCGCGCCAAAATACGGTCCAACGCCAACATCATTCTCAGTAATCCTGACATGCTCCATCAATCCATTTTGCCCTATCACGCCAAGTGGGGCGAATTTTTCCGCAATCTCCGGTTCATCGTTATAGACGAGTTGCATATGTATCGCGGAATATTCGGCTCGCAATTCGCCAACGTGCTCAGACGCCTGGCCCGTATTCTCGATTTCCACGGTGGGCAATGCCGGTTTATCTGCGCCTCTGCAACCATCGGAAACCCGAAGGAACTGGCACAGAATCTCATCGGTCGATCGGTCGAAATGATCGACGACGACGGCTCGCCACGCGGCGAAAAAACTTTCGTCTTCTGGAATCCTCCATATGTCGATCGCTCCAGCATGGTTCGACGGTCAGCCAATATCGAGGCAAAAGATTTATTCACCAGCCTGATCCGTTCCGGCTCTCAGTCCATCGTGTTTACGCGGGCCAGAGTAGTCGCAGAGTTGATCTATCGCTATGCCTGTGATGAACTGAACGAAACTGGCGAATCGGAACTGGCGGATCGTATTCGAGCGTATCGCGGCGGATATTTGCCCGAAGATCGGCGCGAGATCGAAAAGATGTTGTTCTCAGGTCGGCTCCGCGGCGTTTGCGCGACTAATGCCCTCGAACTCGGAATCGATGTCGGGTCTCTCGATGCATCCATAATGGTCGGTTTCCCGGGAACCATCAGTTCCGCCTGGCAGCAAGCTGGACGCGCAGGACGTCGAAACGCTGATTCCTTGGCTGTTCTTGTCGCTTATAATGACCCCATCGATCAGTACATCATGAATCATCCCGACTACTTTTTCTCCCGAGAGGTCGAAAACGCCGTAATCGATCCGGACAATCCGCACATCCTGGCCGGCCATCTGGCATGCGCCGCCTTCGAACTGGCCCTTACCCAAGAAGACGAACGATATTTCGGCCAAGCCTTCACTCGGGCCCTATCGTCAGCAAATGATCTTCACAAAATCGCAGATCATTATCATTACGCAAACGCCAAGTTTCCAGCCGCTCGCGTTAACCTCCGAACGGTCAGCGATGATACCTTTACCATTATCGATAACACCGATGACCGCAACCAGATCATCGGCACACTCGACAGCCATTCCGCTATTAAACAATTGTATCCTGCAGCTGTCTATCTGCACGAAGGTCAGACCTACGTTGTCCGCAATCTTGATTTGGTAGAACATGTCGCATATGTTCGGGAGTCTCAGGTCGATTATTATACCCAATCCATCATTGGCGGCAGTTCCCGTGTCCTGAGCGAGGAACAAAACGATAATTATTTTGCATGCCGGCTCGGTTACGGCAGTCTTGAAGTCAACTGGCAAACTGTGGGATATAAAAAAATCAAATTCTACAGCATGGAAATGATCGGCCAGGAACCTCTCGATCTGCCCTCGCAATCTCTGCGGACAAAAGGCTTCTGGTTCCTGCCCTCACGAGAAATTCTTTCCGACCTCAGCGATGCGGGATATGTGCCAGTTACCGCTCTGGTAGGTCTGCGAAATCTCCTCGCATCGGCTCTGCCGCTCCTGGCCATGTGCGATCCAAACGATATTGCCGCCCAGTTGAATTTATCAGGGTTCGTTTCGCCGGCTATTTTGATTTACGATAACTATATCGACGGCCTGGGTTTTGCTCGACGGGGTTTTGAAAAGTTCCCACGGTTATTGGCGATGGCTCGCCAGATACTTGCCGACTGTACTTGCGAGAACGGCTGTCCTTCCTGCGTCGGCGTCGCAGCGCAGCGAGCGAACACCACCATTGCCGATCAAATCAATCTTGAAATTCCAGATAAATCGGCAACCGCTTTTCTCTTGGAAATTCTGGAAAAGATGAATCAGTGATCTTATTTTATTTATAAATTTTGTGCAAATTACCCAAATTGTATTTTCGTTTTTGAAAATAATTTTTTAGCGGGGAGCATTTGAC
>CAYMXC010000012.1:0-18450 GCA_964394135.1 uncultured Phycisphaerae bacterium | reverse complement strand
AAGAAGGAGTTGTTCGCCGCGTGCAGGGAAGCGGAACCTTTGTCAATGAGGGGCTGGATGAAACGAGAAAGTCCCTGTCGGCAATTCGCCAAATTGCTTTTGTCCTGATTGATGAATCGGAGAAGGCGGATTATAACTTCCGTGAGTTTATAGCATCAGAAAGATTCTTGTCCGGTAAAAGGATCCCGTTTTCGTGGGCGGTTTTGCGCAGCCAGGACATCATCCGAGGCGCGTTTCCCGCTATTCTGGAAAAAAAGCTATGTGACGGATTATTGCTGGATGGCCACATCACCGACGCCCATTATGCCATCGGAGAAAAATTCGGCGTGCCGACCCTTGTCGTGGGAAATCATGCAATAAGTCGTAACATTCCTCAAATTCGGCACGATGTGCCCAAACTGGTAAAGAAGGGATTTATGCATCTGGCTGATTTGACGAACCAGCCAATTGCATTGCTTATCGAACCATTTCGCCTTTACATCAGCCATGAAATTCTGGATGGATATCACCAGAGTTTGATGGACCGTGGTCAGGATGAAGATATTGTTTATCTTTGCCCCAACCTGGATGCTGATCACGCTATCGACCAGTTAGTCAACCACAAGAACGGAGCATTTTCGCTACTGACCACGGGCGGAATTTTACCCAGCGTTCTGGAAGCATACGACAAGCGGTCTCTGAGCCTGGAAGAACATCCGATCATGGTCATAACCAGTATATCATATACATCATTGATTCAGCAGCGGTCGGGCCTGTTTCAGATATACATCGACCCGGAAAAAATTGCAGTCCAAGCATCTGATTTGTTGTTAAAAATGATTGAAACCGGGGAAAAAAACGTATACGAGCTTCTCGAACCCGAAATCGAACCAAATTAACTGCTGCCGGGCCGTAAATTTTACATACAACGAACATACGATTCGCTGATCAGCAATATTGTTGGTTTCATTCTTGGTCAACTTAATGGAGGTGAGTTATGCGGAAGTTTGCAACTGTATTGGTATTTGTGGCCGCTTGTTGCGGATTAATTACGACTGCCAATGCATCCGACCTGGTAAATCATTGTGAAACCGGCTCGGAATTCACTCTGCTCGGTGATAATTATGGCCGTATGATGTGTTACGAAGGCGAGACCGGCGGAGCTGTCGATAGCGGATTGTACCTGAAATTCTACAGCGGTTCGTCGTATGATGCAATTGCGCGATGGGACAAGGCTGGGGCAGGTTTGAACCAGCAAGTGACGACGAGCGATACTTTGTCATTCTATCTTCACAGCTATTGGAATTCTAATTACAATCCGGTTCATTACAACGATTTGGGATATGAGAATTCGGGTTACAGAGTGGATATATGGTACGCTGGCGATACTGTGCCGATAACGATTGACGGCCCACGATCGTTCGGTAACCTTACAAGCTGGACTTTCCAGTCATTCAATATGCCCAAAGCCGGGACGATTGTAGCGATTGATTGGGGTGTGAACATGAACCGGTATAAATATTTCTATCTGGACGAGGTAAAACTGGGCGGGCGGGCGGTTGCCGAATTTTCAGGTATACCCGGCGATGCCAATAAAGACGGCAAAGTGGACGTAGTGGATTTGGGCATTCTGGCGACTTACTATGGTACAAGGGGCACTGCCGACTGGGCTATTGGAGATTTCAACAATGACGCAAATGTAGATATCCTTGATTTGGGCATCCTGGCCACGAATTGGGGATTGGGTTGCCAACCTGTATCTTCGCCTGCTTCACCAAAAACTTACTCGCTTCCGCAGAATGCAGTGTGGGTTTCAAACGGCAATGAATTGGCGGCAGAACTTGCTAAATCTACAGTTTCAGATATTGTCCTGGCCGATGGCTTTTATGATAGAACCGATCCGATTATTTTCTCCCAGCCGCATCGATTATGGGCGGAACATTTAGGGCAAGCGGTGATGCGATGCGGTCTTGCGTTTGGCGGCAACTATGGGACAGGCGGCGCTGAGATTCATGGCTTGCGATTTGACATGCAAGATTCCACTCGCGGTTTTCAAGGTGCATGCGTGTATGCATGGGGAACCGGCGTTGGATTGAAAATTACCGACTGCTGGTTTGACGGACATAATCAACTCGATTCGGCAATCATGATGCGGGTCGTGGACGGCTCTCAGGTACGGCGGGTTGTGATTGACAATTTCCTGAGTTATGGAATTTATGCCTGTGATTATCCCAATAAACAGGATCCGGCTGTGCCGGTGATAATCGAAGATGCTGTCATAACCGGTATATCCCGGGCAGTGCCGAAGAGTTCTAACGGTACAGCCGAAGCCGGCATCTGGTTGGGAAATACAGGCAGGGTTTCTCGGGTAAAGGTACGCAATTGTGCCTGGATGTCAGTTTGGACAGGTTCGGCCTGCAACGATTCTCTGCTGGAACAGATGGATCTCGACGGCAGTCCTGTAGGAGTTTACATCGAAAATATTACACGAAGATCAGTTTTCAGTAAGTTTGCTATTGGACCGAATGTGGATGTTGGATGTAACAGCGAATGGAACCATAACGATCCGAATCTCGGCGGCGACAGCAACATCATACGCGATGGTCTTATTGATGCTACGGATAAAGGTGTATACCTGGATCAAGGTACCAAGAATACTCGCATAGAACGTGTGACTATCCGAAATGCACATTGGGGCGGAATCGGCATGTATCTTTCCCCGACGTGTTCATACACTCAGTGCACTTTTGATTTGCCGGCAGGTGTCCCCACCGTTCGATACGATCATTGGTCGACACCCTGAATGCCCGTTGTCCTTTTTATCCCAAATATACCATCTGTCATGAAAAAGATAAGAGAATTCGGGTTAGGAAATTCCTACTCAAGGTTATCGGCTGGGATTCAAGCAATTTGTTTGCCGAAGCTGCCATACACAGGTGTTGGCCTATACCATCCGCTGGTAGAGGAAACAACTGATCAATATGTTGTCTGCAGAGCAGTCTGAAGGAAAAAATAAAGAATGATGTGACGGGAAATCAGGCGAGGATTGCAGGTTCTTTTTTCACGATGATTTCCCAGTTGGTTTTGCCGACGCGTTTGGCTTCCAGGATGCGATGGCCTGCGACTTCGACCACTTTGGAAACCTCGCGGACGGCTTCTTCGTAGTCCACCGTAACCCGCAGGATCTGGCGGTCGGTCAGACGTTCCATGGCGAGTTTGATCTGGGAAAAATTGCCGGGACAGCGGGTGCCCTTGAGGTCCAGTTCACTGTCGATCCGGTGCTCCTCGATGAACTGGCCGTTGATATAGGCCTGAGTTTTGGCGTAGCGCGGTCGATTGAAAAATTCATCCGCTGGCCCATGCTCGATCAGGTGGCCCATGTAGAGGAAGACAACATAATCGGCCAGACGACGCGCCTGGCGCAAGACGTGAGTGACCATGACAATCGTGTAACGGTCCTTGAGTTGCAGAAATTGGCGTGCGATGGGTTCGGCGGAGAGCGGGTCCAGCGCGGCAGTGGATTCGTCGGCGAGAATGATCTCCGGTTCGACGGCGAGGCCACGGGCCAGGCACAGCCGCTGCTGCTGGCCTATGGAAAGTTTCGAAGCCGGCGTGTGCAGGCGATCTTTGACTTCCTCCCACAAGCCGGCCATGCGGAGATGTTCCTCGACGATTTTTTTCAGATGGTCCCTGCGACGATTGCCGTGGATACGCGGCCCGTAGGCGACGTTGTCGAAGATGCTCATGGGCAGCACCTGCGGCCGTTGAGACAACAGGCCGATTTTTTTCCGCACCAGAGTCACGTCCACCTTGTCGTCGTAAATATTGACGCCGTCCACCAGTACCTTACCCTTGATTTTCATTTTCTCCTGTTCGTCAAGCAGGCGATTGAAGGATTTTAAAAGAGTGGACTTGCCGCAGCCCGATGGGCCGATGATGGCGGTGATTTTGTTGCGGGGAATATCGACAGCGATATTTTTGACGCCCGGCTGGCCGGCGTAATAGACGCTGACGTTCTGCACACTGATATGTACGGAATCCATATTTGTCATTTCCTAAACCGTTTTTAAACCGTATGCTTTGAGAATTTTTTCGTCAAAATCCGGATCACGACGCTGATAACCAGAATCAGTGCGGTCAGGACAAGAGCGGCGGCGTAGGCCTTGTTCTGCACTTCCGGCATGGGCGTGCCGAGAAGGAAAAAGATAGCCAGAGGTAGCGTGGCGGCCGGCTGAAATAGTGAATTGGGCGTTGCGTCGGTAAATCCAGCGGTAAAGAGCACCGAAGCGGCGTCGCCGATGCCGCGCCCGAAGGCCAGCAGGATTGCGGTCACCAGAGCCGGCAGGGTTTGACGGACGATCACCTTCAGGGCGGTTTCCAGTTTGTTGGCCCCCAGAGAGTAGGATGCGTCCTTTAGTTCCTGCGGCACCATGCGAATGACTTCATCCATTGCGCGGGCCATCATCGGCAGTTCCAGCAGCGCCACCGTCAGCATACCCGCCAGCAGCGACGCCCGCCATCCGAAATACAGCATGACCGTCAGGCCAAAAGCGCCATAGACGATCGACGGCACGCCCCAGAGAACGTCGAGGGAGAAACGCGTGAAATGTGCGATCGACGAATTTTTTTTTGCATAGATGTTCAAATACAGCGCGATGGGCAGACTGACGATCACCGCCAGAACCGTCGCGCCGGTCGCAAGGTAAAACGATCCGGCAATCGCGTTGAGTATCCCGCCTTCCTTGCCGAGGTAAAACCCGCCTTCGGGATTTTTCATGATCATGTCGAGGCTCAGGCTCGGCAGGCCCTTTACAGCGATCGAACAGAGGATTAGCACCAGACTCGCAACCACGATCAACGTCGAGCCGATCATCAGGAGTTTGAAAAATTGTTCTTCGAGTTTTCGCCTGTTCATGATTATTGCGTTATTCTTTCCACACGGACAAGGATGATTCGAGCCAGAATATTGAAAAAGACGACTACCAGCATAAGGATCAGTGCCGCCAGCAGGAGGGCTGAATCGTACAATGGGATAGACATCATTTCGCCATAGTTGTTTGCGATCAGTGCCGGCAGCGGATAAGCAGGATCAAGCAGCGATCTGGGCACCTGTGGCACGTTGCCGACCACCATCAGCACCGCCATCGTTTCGCCGAAGGCGCGGGAAAGCCCTAGAACACATGCGGCGATGATGCCTGGCATGGCCTTGCGCAGCACGACGCCCTTGACCACCTGCCATTTCGTCGCGCCAAGGGCCAGGGCTGCCTGACGCATCTCATCGGGTACGGATCGAAAAACTTCCATCGTCACATTGATGATCACCGGAAAAACCATCACCGCCAGCACGATCCCACCTGCCAAAACACAATAGCCGCTGGAAAATGTTCCCGTCAATGGAGCGATCCGGTCTTTGATCAGTGGCACGATCATCAGTATTCCCCAGACGCCGTAAATCACGGAAGGTATGCCGGCAAGGAGGTCTACCAGCGGCATGATCCACTCTCGCACGCGGCGATGGGCATATTCGGATAGATAAATCGCAGTCAGCAGGCACAAAGGCACGGCGATGAGGGTGGCCACTCCGGTCACCCAGACGGTGCCGATAATGAAAGGGAAAAAACCGAACTTGCCCATTCCGGGCCGCCACTTGGAAGAAAACAGCAGTTCTGCAATCGAAAAATTAGCCAGAATCGGTCGGGAACGCCAGTACAGTCCCAAGGCAATCAGGAAGACGATCAATCCCGACATAACGGTTAACACCAGCATGCCTTTGGAGGCCAGGATATCCTTGATTCGGCGATTGCTCATTCGAAATTCTTCAACTCTTCTTTGATTCGCTTTTCGTCAATTTTGATAAAACCGGTTTCGATAACAAACTTCTGACCGTCGGTCAGAACCCATTTCAAAAAATCAGCGACGAGTTTGTTCTGAGGTTTGCCTTTGCAAACGAAATAGAGTGCTCTGGCGGGTGGTGAAGGATATTTGCCGGCGTCAATCGCTTTGGTCAATTGATCGCGATCGGCGTAAAAATCTTCGTCCTTGTCGATTTTGCCGTTGGCGTTGACATCGATGGGCAGAACACTCACGCCGGGAACCTGCTTTTTCGTTTTTCCATCGTAGACAAAATTAACGTTGTTATATCCGATGCCCAGGACATCTTTTTTCACGGCGTCGGCCAAGCCCGGATCGCCGTAGACACCGATACCTGCTAAATCTTCCTGCTTCTTGCCCAGGTACTTGGCCCAGGTTTCCGCAGCTCCGCATGCGTCGGAACGTGTATAGACATGAACGGCAGCGGTACTTCCACTGCCCAACACCTGTCCCCAGGTTTTGACTGTTTCCGTTATCCAGATACCAACGAAAGTATCCCGTTTCACGCCGCGAGCCAAAAGCGTCTTGCTCCAGGGATTATTGATGTTGATCACAGGAACGACAGCGTCCTTTGCTACCGCCAAGCCCCAGGCCCCCTTCTTAACCTCGGCAGGATTGATCTCACGCGATACCATACCGATATCGACCACCCCCGCTATTGCATCCGCCATGCCTTTGCCGGCACCACCTGCGGAAATATCGATCCGCACGTCCGGGTTGACCTTTTTAAATTCCTGAGCCCACTTCACCGCCATGGGATACCATGCCCAGGCGCCGGAAACCGTGATGGTGCCTTTATTGCTATCTTTTTCTCCGGCATTAACCGGCTGGGAAATAAGGCTTAATATCAATACGCCCGCGAGCAGCAGAATCAATATTTTTTGCATACCGTAACTCCTTGTTATTCAGTAATTTCCGGTTATAATGGGCACAATCTTTCTATATTGCACTCCAAACAGAGTGCAATATACGTTTTCAAGAGTGTAACCGTCAAGCATTTTTATCTTTACGGGTGCGTTTCGCCTTGGATTAAATAAAACCAGGAATGGATTCTATAGCATGAACGAGAAAAGTAGTTCGCTGCGTGTTCAATTTGTTTTGTGTCTGACGGCAGTTGCCGGCATGGCGGTTGCCAGCGGTATCAACGATTCGATTTTTAATAACTTTTTGTCAGACACCTTTCATCTGTCCGCAGGCCAGCGAGGTTGGCTGGAACTGCCCAGAGAACTGCCGGGATTCATGGTGGTGGTCATGACGGGGATATTGTCTGCCCTGTCGATCACGCGATTGGGTATGGTGGGCACATTCGGGGCCATGCTGGGATTGATCGGCATGTCGTTTTTTGGACGCTCGTACTGGCCGATGCTCCTGATGATGAAGACCTACAGTGCGGGGATTCATCTTCTCCAGCCGGTGACGGCGTCGATCGCTCTGGCGATCGGGCCGGAGGCCACACGCGGCAAGCGGTTCGGACAAATGGGCGGAATCGAAACAGCGGGAACGGTTCTGGGCACAGGATTTGTCTGGCTCGTTTTCGACAAGGCAGCACCGCAATACCGATTTGGATTTTTCCTGGCGGGGATTTTTGCCGCCCTTGCCTGCGGAATCTACGCTTCCATGAATATAGCTCGTCTGCACCAGCCGAGATCGAAACTGGTTTTTCGGAAAAAGTTCACACTGTACTATCTGCTGGAACTGCTCTTCGGCGCCCGCAAGCAAATTTTTCTGACCTTCGGGCCGTGGGTACTGATCAAGATTTACCATCAGCCGGCCAGTTCCATCGCAAGCTTACTGATGCTCGCGGCGATCATCGGCATCGTCTTCAAACCGATCGTCGGTTTGGCTATAGATCACTTCGGAGAACGAAAGGTGCTGATGTTCGATGCGTTTATGCTGATTTTTGTGTGCGTGGGTTATGGCTACGCCCTTCACTGGACATCGCCTGAACATGCAAGATGGATTGCAGGAGCATGTTTCATCGGCGACAATCTGCTCTTTGCCCTGGGCTCGGCCCGTGCCGTATACGTCGCCCGAATAACGGACTCAACACCGGAGCTTACTTCGACCCTTGCGATGGGCGTATCGATCAACCACATCATCTCGATGACTATACCGGCCCTGGCGGGATTCGTCTGGCTGCGATTTGGTTATGAGCGGGTTTTCATGGCGGCGGCGGTCCTTGCGATCATCGTGGGGATTCTGGCTAGTTTCGTACCAAAGAAAAAAACGATCGGCGATCCGCAACCCGAAAACGACGTCACGGTCTGATCATTTTTTCTCCCCGATCTTTTTATATTGCCACCTGCTGATCCACCAAGCCGCCTTTGGCTTTGACCGCATCCACGATTGCCTTGGGAATTCGTTCCAGCGGAAGGATCTTTTGAGCAGCACCAAGGGCGATGGCTTCGCGTGGCATGCCGAAGACCACGCAGGATTCCTCGTCCTGCGCGATGGTAATGGCGCCATTTTCCCGCATCGCCAGCATACCCTTCGCACCATCGGCCCCCATACCCGTCAGAATAACGCCGATGGCCCTGGACCCAACGACGCGGGCCACCGATTCAAAAAGAACTTCCACGCTCGGACATTGATGGCATACCGGTTCACCAGGCTGAGACACTGCCATGTAACCGAAGCGCCTGGGCACAAGAGTCATGTGCTTTCCACCACGGGCAACCAGAGCAAGCCCGGGCTTAAGTTCGATGGTTTCTGAGCACTCCTTAACGGTCAACTGCGACATATTATTCAGCGTGGCTGAGAAAGAACCGGTAAAAGCTTCGGGCATGTGCTGTACGACCACAATTGGCGGCAGATTCCCGGGCAGACGTGAGAAAATATATCGCAGGGCTTCGGTTCCGCCCGTCGAAGCACCGATCGCAATAACAATATCGCTGGGAGCGGTAATAGAGTCGCTCTTGACAACAATGGAGTCGCTTGGAATGACAAAGGTCCGTCGTTTGGAAACAGCGGCCGCCTTGATTTTAAACACCAGATCGTCGATCACTCGGTTAAGGGCCAGGAACGATCCGCCGCCGGGCTTCTGCATGATTTCCACAGCACCCCGCTTCAGGGCCTCCATCGCCATCTGACTGCCCTGGGCAGTGAGAGTCGATAGCATGACCACAGGAATAGGATAAAATTTCTGCAAAAGGGTCAGAAAAGTCAAGCCGTCCATATGCGGCATTTCCACGTCGAGGGTCAGCACGTCGGGCTTGAGTTTCAAAATCAGTGGTTTGGCCTCAATCGGATTGGTCACACAGGCTACTACCTCGATTTGCGGGTCCTTGCTTAATTCTTTCTGGAGAACCTGACGAATAAGCATGGAATCATCCACAATCATAACACGAATTTTCCGATCGCTTGTCATGCTCTTTTCCTGTAAATAGTCGGCTTGATGTATTGAAGGTCGTGTTTCAGACCGTTCAAACTTTCCGAATGTCCCACGATGAGAAATCCACCGGGGCGAATGTGCTGTGAAATCCGATTGACCACACTTTGCTGCGTTTCGCGATCGAAATAGATCATTACATTTCGACAAAAAACATAATCGAATCCGAAACGAAAGGGATATTCCCGCTGAACGAGGTTGAAATGGGCGAAGCTGATGTAATTTCGTATCTGCGGGACGATTTCGTAAACAGTCCGTGTTCGATCGACAGGCTTGACGCAGGTCGAGCGATATTCATCGGGAATGGATTTGATTTTATCTGCGTCGTATCGGCCCGCGCAGGCCTGTGCCAAAACCTTCTGGGAAATATCGGTGGCCAGGAGTTTGAAATCAATCTGTGGATAATCTTTCAGCAAATGATGGACCACCATGGCCAGAGAGTAGGGTTCCTCGCCGCTGGAACTCGCTGCCGACCAGATACGCAGCATGTAATTGCACTGGTTCCATTTTTCCTGCAGGATTCGATCGGATAGAGAGGCGGCCAGGAAGTCGAAATGATCTCGCTCTCGAAAGAAAAAAGTGGTATTGGTCGAAATGGCGTCGATCAAATGTCCGATTTCATCGCCTGAGGTGTCGGATTCGAGAAATTTGAAATACTCCCGAAAATTCTCAAATCCGCCGATTCTAATTCGCTTGGCCAGGCGGGCCTGAACCAGGTGCTGGCGGTTATCTCCCAGATTGATGCCGGCCCGATCGTAAACCATCCGGCGAACCAGTTCATACTCCTGGGATAGAATTTCAATATCAGCCAAACCATCAACTGCTGGCATGGTCTTCTCCTCCTTTATCCCTACATCCATCGCAGGACTTTCATGCCTGCTAATGCCGTCTATCCGATAAATCGGCTAAAAAGTGAGAGGAAATAAGCAAGAAAGACCTCAAAGAGTAATTACTCCGCCAGAGGAACCGACATGGGTTTTCTGCCTCGAAAAACGTGATATTCTCGGAACCCGACAGTCAACAGAATCTCGGTGACCTTGCCAAAATTCATTCCGATATGCTCAGGCAGGTGGCTGTCACTGCCGATACTGATTTTTCGACCACCCATTTGAAAATACCAATCTAGAACCTGCGGATGCGGAAAACAGCGATCGGCCTTCGACCGCCAGCCTGAAACATTGACCTCAAGGGTAATATTGCGTTCCAGTGTCACCTTGAGAATCTCCCGAATCTGCGATTCATAATCCTCAGGCCGATACGGGGGCAAATTTCGCATGAGAGTATAGCGATCGAAATAATCCAGATGGCCCAGAATATCGAAGTCGCCCTCCCGAACCATCGCCAGGGTATAGTCGAAAAAGCAACGAATGGCATCGGCCGGCTTGCGGACGTCAAACAAATCGGCATGCACACCATGCTCTCCGACAAAATGGATGGATCCGATAATCACGTCAAACGGACAGGGGTAGAGCTCACGAATCTTCGAGGCATACAGATGGGGTTCGCCTATCTCCACACCGTGGCAGATGCCGATCCGATCGCCAAAGAGGGCCCTGGCAGCCAGTGTCTGCTCATAGGCCAGGCGGGAATCATATCGCCCGTAACCTTCGTCCGCAGGATTGTAATCCAGATGATCCGTCAGGGCGATTTCGGTAAATCCGCAGTCGATCGCCCGTTGAACCATGTCATTGACGTGGGCCGTCGAATCCACCGAAATCCGCGTATGTATGTGAAAATCCGTTTTTATCATGGTCAAACGTAATCCTTCTTCCGAGTCTGATTAATTGAAAATTATCAGGAAATCGTCCGATTTCCAATCTTTTTTGATCGATGCAAACGATTTATCTCGCAAAATGGTATTTGACGTGCCTTTGCCTGTGATTACAATTATAAAATTTGGGTTGAGTTTTATACGATTATCGACGGAAGGCTGTATGTCGAAACGAAATCTGGTTTGGCTTTTGGCGGTCACACTGTTGATCATGCTGTTCTGGCATATCCCGGACTCGGTCAACCGGGAACAGAATTTTTACAAAACATTTGCGCCACTGACCGATATCATCTCGCAGATCAAAAAAAATTATGTCGAAGACACCGACGACCGCAAGCTTCTCGAGGGCGCCGTCCAGGGTATGCTTCAGCGGCTTGATCCCTTCTGCAAATATATTCCACCGGACGAAATGAAAAGCTTCAACCAGCAGACCAATGGCACGATCCAGGGCATCGGCATTTTCCCGGAAGAACGCGATGGTTTGCTGACCATTTTGAGCCCGCTGGAAGATTCCCCTGCGTTCAAGGCTGGCCTGCTCCCCGGCGATCAGATTCTCAGCATCGATAATGAAACCACGCGGAACATGACATGGGAAGACGCCGCCAAACGCCTTGCCGGCCCCGTGGGAAGCATCGTAACACTTAAAGTCAGGCATGAACAGACCGGAAAAACGGAAACCATCAACATCATCCGCGACACTGTGCACATCATCAGCATTAAGGGATACATCCGCAAGCCAAACGGCAACTGGGACTATATGATCGATCCGACCGCCGGAATCGGGTATATCCGCATCACCAGTTTTCTCGCCGGAACCGTGTCGGAACTCGACAGTGCCTACCAGCAGATCCTTCGGCAGAACGTTCAGGCGCTGATCCTCGATCTGCGTTTCAATCCCGGCGGTCTTCTTAACACCGCCGTAGAAGTAGCCAGCAGATTTCTGGAAAAAGGAATTATCGTTTCAACCAAGGGCAAGTTCCAGCAGGAAGGGCACTGGCCTGCTACCGGTGAAAACATTTACAAACCCATTCCCGTGGTCATTCTGGTTAACGAATTCAGCGCCAGCGCTGCCGAGATAGTAGCCGGCGCACTCAAAGACCATAAACGGGCCAAACTCATCGGCGTGCGCACCTACGGTAAAGGCAGTGTCCAGAAACTCATTCCACTGGAAAACGGTTACGGCGCCATCAAGATTACAACCGATTATTATTATCTGCCCTCTGGAAAATGCATTCACCGCCGACCGGATAGCAAGGTCTGGGGCGTCGACCCGGATTTATGCGTGCCGCTCAGCATGGAAGAAGAACTGATGATCAAGGAATCTCGCAAACAAGCGGATGTTTTCTGGGGTCGAATGCCGGCTTCAGCCAATACGGAAAAAACTACGATTAAAATTCCCCAGCCCAAACCACTGTTCGTGGACCGACAACTGTCGGCGGCTCTTAAGACACTCCGCGACCAATTGAATAAAAAAACAACAACTCAATCCAGACCCAACGCTCCAACGACGCAAACCGCCATAAAATAATAAATGGATATGCAAATGAATATGCCGTTAAACCACAAAATAACACTGCTAGGGATTGAGAGCAGCTGCGATGAAACTTCAGCTGCGGTTGTTGCCGACGGCCGGCAGGTTCTCTCCTGCGTTGTCGCATCCCAAAACGAACTGCACGCCAAATTCAAGGGCGTCGTACCTGAAATCGCCTCGCGAGCACACCTTGAAAAAATCAACATCATCCTTGCCCAGGCCATGGAACAGGCCGGGATCGCCTTTACGGAGATCGACGCCGTAGCTGCCGTCAATACACCGGGACTGGTCGGTTCGCTGCTGATCGGTTTTACCGCTGGAAAGACGCTCGCCTGGGCGCTGGGCAAGCCCCTGATCGCAGTCCATCACATCCAGGCTCATGCCTACGGCGCGGTCCTCAACCATGTCGGCGAAGCGTTCCCCGCCGTAGGATTTCTCGTCTCCGGCGGTCACACGTCGCTCTACACATGCAAAACTCCGCTGGAAATGCAGCTGATCGGCGCGACGCAGGACGATGCAGCCGGTGAAGCCTTCGACAAGGTCGCCACCATCCTCGACTTGGGATATCCGGGCGGACCGCTTATCGACAAACTGGCTAGGGAAGGCAATCACCGAGCCGTGCATTTTCCTCGAACCTGGTTGAAACGACAGTCGCTGGATTTTTCTTTCAGCGGTTTGAAGACCGCTGTCCTCTATCATGTCCGTGGCCGAGATTTGGCCCAACCCGACAGTTCGCATCTGAGCCGACAGGAAAAGGCCGATATCGCCGCTTCCTTCCAGGCAGCCGTTATTGAAGTCCTGGTCGAAAAAGCCGTTCTCGCATGCCGGCAACAGGGATATAATCGTCTTCTGGTCGGCGGAGGCGTCGCCGCCAACAGCTATTTCCGAAACGAACTTACGCGGCGTACCGGCGAGGAAAAAATCGAGCTGATTCTAGCACCCATGAACCTGTGCACCGATAATGCCGCCATGGTCGCAGGCCTGGCTTACCATAAATTCATTGCTCATCAGTTCGCCGACTTTCACGAGTCTGTAATCTCCACCACGTAATGTTGTACAACGGCCGGACATATCGCATTTTCGATCTAAAATTACTGGCGAAAAATCCCGTATTTAATACGATCAAGAAACATAAAATTATCATTAAAGTTCATCCTGTGAATCCTGTATAATCGAATTTGATATGACGAATGCAATTGAAAATCTGAAAGCGGAAGAACTCCTGGATCTGCAGGTTCTGCAGAGCCTGCAGGACGGTTTTGCCGCAATTACCGGGCTTAGCGTGATTCTCTGCCGGACCAGCGGCGAGCCGCTGACGCGCCCTACACTGGGCAACAAACTATGCAAGCTGTTTCACGAACAAAGTCTGGGCCACCAGCGGTGCGTGGAAAGTCTCCTCGCCGCCGCCAGGGCCATATCGCAATCCGATAATATTCAGACCATGGACTGCTTCGCGGGCATGTCGATTTTTGCTGCGCCGATCCTTGTGGAAGGCCAGCGACTCGCGACCATCGTCGTCTGCAGTAATCCATGCCTGTGCTTCAAGGATCAGCCGATCGACAAGGTCGCCCAAACACTCGGACTCACGAACGACCAGGTTGAGCAGGCACTTGCTCAAAGCCCGCCGCTGCGCGGTGAACAGCTCGAAGCCACTATCATGCTGCTGCACTCGCTGGCAACAACGCTGGCTAAACTGTCGCTGCGGGAATATCAGCTCCGCCAGCGGCTCAATGAACTGACCATTCTGCACAACCTGACCTCACTGCTGGCAGGTCGCGCCGATCTGGACCAGATCTTGAAAATCACGGCTGAACAGGTCGTTCAGGTCGTCGGAGGCAAAGGCTGCTCGATCCGCATCTACAATCCGGACACCAAGGAACTGCTTATCAGAGCCGTCGCCAATCTGTCGGCTGAATACCTGCGAAAAGGCCCTCTAAAGTTGGAGCGATCGCCGATTGATCAGTCGGCCCTGGCGGGTGTACCTGTGCAAATAGAAAACATGCTCACCGATCCGCGAGTCATCTACAAAAAAGAGGCCGAGCGGGAAGGGATCATCAGCGGACTTGCTGTAGGAATGATCTATCGCGGCCAGGGCGTCGGCGTCATTCATATCTACTCCAGTGAGTTGCACACTTACGATAAATTTGAAATCGAATGTCTCAAGGCCATCGCATCTCAGGCCGCCTCGGCGATCATCAATGCCCAGCTTTACCAGGAGGCCCTCGAAGCGGAACGAATGCAACGCCAGCTTAAACTTGCGGCCGAAGTCCAGCGACGAATGCTGCCGAAACGCCCTCCCTCGCTGCCGCGAATCGAGATCGGATCTATTTACGAACCGACATACCTGGTAGGCGGCGACTATTTCGATTTTCTTGAACTGTCGAAGGGCCGACTGGCGGTGGTCATCGCCGACGTCGCAGGCAAGGGCATACCCGCATCTCTGCAGATGGCATCGCTCAAAGCCACCCTTCGCGCTTATGCCGACCAGGCCCCCGATCTGCCCACTCTGGTCAAAATGACCGATCAGGTCTTCCGCCGCGAAAGTCTCTCAGGCGAATTCGCAACCCTGCTGATCGGCATCATCGATCCTACCAAAGGCATATTCGAATACGTCAACGCCGGGCATTACCCGGCCCTGCTCGTCCGCAACGCGATAATTGAACAGCAAAAAGTTTCAGGACCGGCGCTGGCCATCTTCGACAATCCGGAGTTTGTTCCCTACACAGTCGAAATGAAGCCCGACGATAAGATCATCCTCTACACCGACGGTTTCATCGACGCTATGAACTTTGATCAGCAGTGCTTCGGCCTAGACCGATTGATGAGTTCGATCCGGAAATACGCCCCTTTTTCCGCACAGAAGATCGTCGATAATATCGTCTGGGACGTCCGCCGTTTTGTCGGCCTGGCCACACAGAGCGACGACATGACCATGATCGTCATCAAATATAATCCCGAAAGATAGATATAATTCCGGTGACGACGGATCGGGTTGCCTCTCGCCGCATCATCGATCCGTCTTATAGTTCTTGCAAAATCGTTATTGAGGGGATAACGTGTCTGGTTTGAGTATTTTTTAGGAGTTTATAATGTCGGCATCGGAACATGAAGTATCGGCAGAAGTAATTCGGCTGCAGAAACTGGCTCGACTTAAAAAATTCGACGAGCTGGAAACCGCATGGTTTTCCGCAATCGAAAATAATCTGTTCACGTCTCAGGAAAGTCTGGCGGTTCTGGAAGTGGTCGCAGAGCAGAAAGACCCGAAACGCACTGAAAGTCTGCTGTGGTTTCTGATCACGATGCTCGCCGAACACAAGGGCACGTCCGCCGCACTGGAGGTCGTGAAAAACGCCGCCGGACTGACGCCGGAAAGTGAAAGTGTTCGCACAGAAACGGCTGATCTCTATCGAAAAGTAAATGCCGACGTCCCGGAGATCGAAACCCTTCTCGAAATGACGATTCTCCGCAAAACTTCCCCACTGCACATCGCGATTCAGCAAATGGACAAATTTCTGGAAATGCGACAGGTCACATATGTCCTGGACAAAAATCTCTCTGCGCCAGGCCGAATCGTAGGAATCAATTCCGAACGAAAAACCCTGGTCGCCTTATTCAACAACGAAGAAAAAAATTACGATGCCGCTGCAGTGAACCGGCTGGAACCTCTTGCATCGGATGATTTCAGGGCACTGGCGGCGTTTGACCACGAACAGCTTGTGACTTTGGCACAGGACGATCCCGCGGAACTGGCCCGATTGGTACTCAAGGCGTTCGGACCTACACTGAAATTCAGGGAATTCAAGGCTCACATCTGCCCCATTCTTCCCACCACTACCTGGACGAAATGGTGGACGGCCGCCAGACCTCAGATCAGCCACTCCCCCATCATCGAGATGTCCGACTCGGCCCAGCCGACAATGACGCTTCGAAACCGACCCGTTGCCTATGAATACCGCGTACGGGATCAATTCGACACTGCCGATTCCCTTGAAGAAAAACTGGTAACGATTTTCGAATATCTCGACACAGAAGATTCGCCGGATGCGACACTGGTCGATTACTTCTGCAAAGTTTTGAACCAGTACGCATCGGAAACGTCCGATCCGATTACACGCCTTTCAACCCTGGCCTGCATGGATCGCCTCCACAAAAAATGCCCTGATCGTGTTTCCGCTCCTGTCATTGATTTCGATTTTATCGTCTCAAACGAAACGAACCTTTCGAATCTTTTCACCAACATATACAACGACCAGATCGCCAAATACATCCTCACGTTTTTCCGAGAAGCCAGGCCGGAAAAATGGTATGATCTATATGCACAAATCCTTCCAGGAGCATCGGCGACACTTTGCGAGTGGATTGCAGGAGAACTGGCCGGCGAAGGATATCGCGAATCGTTTACCAAGGCGATTGAAACCATCGTACACTGGCCGGATCGCTGCGTACGTGCAATTGTATGGCTTTGCAAGGTCGTTTACAGCGGAAAAGCACCGGAACCGCTTAGCGGCATCAATCGGACCACCCTGCTCACAGGTCTTTTCACCGCCGCACAGTCCCTGAAACGAAAATCGCCAATCTCCGATCCCGAACAGCAGCGACGAGCCCTGACGCAAATCCGAAATGCCATCTCAGCCGACAACTACGGACTGCTCCGAAGCGTCATACAGTCGGCTGGAGCCGATTACGCCGGATTTCTCCGCGACAGCGTGCCACGGAATCTCGGCGTGGGCGATGCAATCCGCGATGAAGTCGGAAAAATTCTCCGCGAAACTCATCCGGAACTGTTTACAAAATCGGTCCCGCTATGGGAGGAAGATGCAATTTACACTACCCAGACGGCGCTCGATAAAAAAAATGAGGAATATGCCAAACTGGTCAATGTCGATATCCCACACAACGCAAAAACGATCGGTGAAGCTGCGGAACGCGGCGACTTGAGCGAAAACGCCGAATTCACCGCCGCACTGGAAGAACGTGATCGCTTGACGGAACGGGCGGGACGAATGCGGGCAGAACTGAAAAAAGCACGCATCATCCACCACGGCATGGCTGACTCCGATTCGATCACCATCGGCAGCCGTGTCACGGCTAAAAATCTATCCACAGCGGAGCAGGATGAATTCCTCTTCCTCGGCCCATGGGATGCCGCGCCGGAAAAAAGAATCTACTCGTATCTTTCACCCCTGGCACTGGCGTTCATGGGCAAAAAGGTCGGCGACATCGTAACGCACAATCCGGATGCCGGTGAAATGAAGTGGGAAATTCTCGAAATCGTCCCGGGAATCTGAAACACGCCTTTCGCTCATCGGGGATTGTCGTGGATATAAACCACGCACACACCCGAATCGCAGATCTCGATCGGAACGCAATGCTGAGCAGCCCGCATCTTGCATATGCCTTTTTCGTCATCGCAGAAAAAATATACCAGCTCGATATACAAATTGTGAAGGCCCAGAGAAACCTTCGTCTCAACTGGAATTTCGATCGAACGACCCGTCCGGGGCAACGTTCGAATCTGATTCAAATCCGGCGCCTGGAAGATATTTGAATCGCCACGCAAAATATACTGAAACCGCGAGCCCGTGGAAATCTTCTGGTGCGGCAATAAACGAATTTCGATGCGAATCAGAAAACCCGCCGGCGAAACGCATATCGGCGTGTGATCGATCGTTTGTGTAATTGACAGCTTCGAGGTCAGTCCGACCTGTTCCTGTCCCGCCGCCGGGCGAGGCAGATCCTTGATTTCCAGCGTCGATGTCCGGCCGCTAGTCAAATCGATAACTGCAATCCGATTGTTGTTGGTGTCCGCTACATAAAGTGTCTCCTCGTATGAACTGAGTCCGCCAGGTTCGTTAAACTGCGAATTGGCCCCTTCTCCGCCACCGGGCTTCCCGTCGCCGAGAGATGAGC
>CAYMXC010000011.1:0-18797 GCA_964394135.1 uncultured Phycisphaerae bacterium | reverse complement strand
TAACGGATTCACCGATCATCAAATTCGACGAATGAAAAAACTTCTGTTTTCACCTGGTATCAGTATTCTGGATGAAGCACGAATCGCCGTCGGCGCCGGGTGCTCTGCCATGCACGATGCAACCGAAGGCGGCATCCTTACCGCACTGTGGGAGATCGCCCAAGCGAGCAATGTGCGGATAGAAATCGATCCGAGTCAAATTCCAATCCTGCCGGAAACGATTCGCTCCTGCAGGATATGGCGGATCGACCCACTTCGGGCCATTTCATCGGGTTCACTTTTGATCACTATTCCCTCGAAAAAAATTGATGCTTTGATCGAACATTTATCCGCCGCGGGCATCTCAACCAATATCATCGGCAATGTTGTTTCAGGGCAATGCGATCTGATCGATGTATCGACCCGCAAGTCCATCGCTCCATCCGAGGATCAGATCGTCAAAATCTATCGCGGTTCGGCCACTGTTCGCACTACGCGCCGCTGCTTCGGAGATACACGAGCATGAAAACGATTTTTATCATCGGCAACCTGATCGCTTTTTTCGGTCTGTTGATATCGATCTACTACCTGATTGTCACACATCGTGTTTTCCGTCCCGCCAATGACGATCCCATCAGCTTGCGAGTATTTTTCATCGTTCGGAGACGACGATTCGGCGCAGCAGTGATGACATTGACCTCCATCATGTTTCTTGTCGCTACCAACTGGTTTCCGAACGTGCAGAGCGTGAAGATGATAGTTTTCTGGCTGATCCTCCTGATTCTGGTCTTCTGGCTGCTGGTCCTGGCATTGATCGATCTGATCGCCGTTCACAAATTACGTGACGCAATCATTCACCAGGCCAACCAGAAAATCAAAAAGATTGTCAAAAAACCTGAAGACTCCTCTGCACAGGATTCCGACGATCATGAGCCGAAAAACACGAACTGAAAATTTTCAGAAAAACTTTTTGATTCCGGCCCTGTCGGCAATTGTCGTTCTGCTGGCCATCCTTGTGATCATCGTATATCGCCAGAACAATCCATCGTCACTGGCCCGGATTACAATCAATGGTAATGTGTTTCACGCGGAGGTCGCCGATACCGACGAGAGCAGGCGGATCGGACTTATGTATCGCAAAAGTCTGCCAGAGCGGCAGGGAATGCTTTTTATTTTTGATCAACCGGAAATTCAATATTTCTGGATGCGCAACACGTATATTCCGCTGGATATCATTTTCATCGACGATCAACTGCGAATCATCAATATCAGTACAATGCCGCCTTTGACCGACGAAGCATGTCAATCTACCAGGCCGGCACTTTATGTACTGGAACTTCAGGCTGGTTCTGCGAAAAAATATGATTTGAAGCCGAATCAGGAAGTGGTGATCAAACTGTCGAAAAAGAGGTAACAGCGTTATTTTTCCACATCGTTCAGGGTAGATTGCCGTGTGGCGAGAGGAGGAATTTTGACCTGTATCAGCTGTTGGGTAACAAAGGGTTTACCCGTCAACAGTTCGACATATTCCACGTAAACGGTAATATTTGAACTCGTCGGCTTTTTTTCAAACGGACATTTAATGGTATAGTGATTGGTCCACAAACGCCCGATCCAGGTCTTTTTCAATGCTTCGGCGTTCAACCGACACTGACCAAGGAGCTTCGGCTCGTGATCCAGCTCGAAAAGGCGTATCTGAACGGTTCCCGCGGCTTTGATGGTGTGTCCACTGTCATCGATCGGCCGGATGTAAACACGAACCCCACTGTCATAACCGCAGCCGTTTTCTTCATATCCACCGGTGAGCCGGTCCAGTTCGATATGATCGACATGAGTCAAATCTTTGATTCGTGCCGGGCCGAGTTTTTCCAGATTTTTGATCTGTTGTTGCTGCTGATCTATCATCTGACGGGCATCGGCCAGCTTTTTGTTCAACCGGTCATTTTCGGTTTTCAACTGAATAGTCTCGTTCTGGCACCGAATCAGCTTGTCCGCCGTTTGATCGGCACAACCCGATCCAGCCACGAAACACAAGCCAACGGAACCCAACAAAACCACAAGATGGAATAGATTACGCACCATTGAGCTGATCTGAATTATCATCGGTTTCCGGTTCGATCTTCTTTTCAGGCGATTCCGGTGCCCTGTGCAGAATCTTGTCCGCCAAACCGTATGCAATCGCCTCTTCGGCGTCGAGCCAGAGATTGCGATCGGAATCGCGGTGGATTTTGTCTTCCGGCTGGCCGGTGTGCTTGCTGAGAATCGCATACAGTCGTTTTCGCAAGCGAATGATTTCCTTGGCTTCGATTGCCAAATCGGTCGCCCGGCCTTCCAGCACGCCTGAAATCAACGGTTGATGAATCAGGACACGACTGTTGGACAGAAGGTATCTTTTTCCGGCTGTCCCGCCGGCAAAAAGGACCGCGCCCATACTTGCAGCCTGACCGACGCAATAGGTTGCCACCGGGCACCGCAGAAATTGCATCGTATCGTAAATAGCCAAACCAGCGGTAATGGAACCGCCGGGAGAGTTGATATAAAAGCTGATTTCGCTCTTACTGTCCTCATTGGAGAGGAATAACATCTGTGCGATTATCAGATTGGCGGAATCATCGTCAACCTGCGTGCCAAGAAAAACGATCCGATCCTTTAAAAGACGGCTATAAATGTCGTATGCCCGCTCGCCACGCCCCGTTTTCTCGATTACAATAGGAACTAGATGCTGATTAGATTCCATTACGCTATTTCCTGTAAAATGATTTTACTGGTGCTTCGTTCAGCCGCGATCAACCGAGTTGCTTGCCGCCAACCTGGCCGGCATTTTCCGGCTGGAGCAGTTCATCGATGATACCGTAACTTTTGGCTTCTTCGGCAGTCATATAACGGTCGCGTTCGGTTTCCTGTTCGATTTTTTCAATCGGCTGGCCTGTATGCTTGGCGATAAGCTCATTCATGACTCGCCGGTCCTGAACGATTTGTTCTGCCTGAATGCTGATATCCTCGGCCTGGCCCGTGACGCCGCCCCATGGCTGATGGATCATGATTTTGCTGTGCGGCAGGCAGTAACGTTTGCCTTTTGTTCCAGCCGCCAGAAGCAGCGCCGCCCCGCTGTAGGCCACACCCACGCAGTAGGTCGCTACATCACAGGTAAGATATTGAATCGTATCGTATATCGCCAGAACCTCGCCCACCGAACCGCCGGGACAATTGATATAAATATGAATGTCCTGATCTTTTTTCAGATACTGCAAACGCAGGAGCTTCTTGACGATTTCCGTGCCGAAAGTACCGCCGTACTGCATATAGAACTGGGAACTGAGCGGCATATCGATGAAAATAATACGATTCTCCATCAACAGCTCGTTGATGGTCATCTGCCGCCACTGGTGATAATCCGTACCCTGAACGCGGGAATCGGGATAGTTCAAAGCCATGTCAGGATATCTTTGTGTCATAATAAATGATCTCCGTGCACCCGGGCGGATGTCAATATTCGCCGGTATTTCAGATATCGTCGTTATTTCGACTTCCCTTTGACGATTTTAGCTTTTTCGATCAATTTTTCCAGCACTTTTCTTTCCCGGATCATATCGATCACATTATCGTACATGCCTTCGCGTATCATTTCTTCCCGCATCCGCTCAGGCCGCCTTCCGGATTGGGCCGCCATCGAAGCGATTACGCCGTTGACTTCTTCGTCCGGAACCTTGATCTCGTACTGGCGAGCAATCTTGTCGAAAATAAAGAAAAGTTTCATATCGTCGATCGCCTTGCTCCGGGCACGGGTCTTGAGATCGTCCAGTTTCTGCTCGATCAGCATGGGAGGAATACCCATCTGGCGAAGTTCCAAAACATGCCGATACAGGACGCGATTGGTCTGCCGATCGGCAACACCGGCCGGAACATCGATCGGCACGCTAGATAGCAAGTATTTGCGAACCTGCTCTTCCATATCCCGACGAACCTGCTGGCCCTTGCGAGCTTCCAGTTCCGTCTTGATCGCATCCCGCCAATTCGGCAGAGAATCGTAGCCGCATTGTTTTACAAGCGTTTCGTTGAGTTCCGGCAGAACCCAGCGGAAAATCTTTTTCACCGTTACATTCAGCTTCGCCGTTTTACCCCGCCACGCCTCGTTGCTGTGTGTATCGGGAACCGTAACTTCTATTGCCTTGCTATCACCGATCTTCAGACCGGCAAGCTGATCGGCCAGTTCGTTAAATTGAACTCCCTCGACCGGCTGAGGACGAAGATCGACGGGCGTATCGTGCTTGACGATCGGAGGCTCAGTACCCACTTCGAAGGTGGTGTCAGCTTCAATATGATCATTCTTTTCCGTCTTGCCGTCGGCAGACACTTCCTTTAGGCTTGCCAGTTGCCATCGATAATTTTCGATCTGCTCGTCGATGTCCTTGTCGGTGATCTGAACCTCGTTTTCGGTGATTTCGATGCCTTCTAATGCTGGAAGGTCGAAACTCGGCTGGATCTCTACCTCAAACTCAAACGCCAACGGTCCCTGCTCCGGAAGCTGAATATCCTCCAGCTTGATATCGGGTTCGCCTAGCGTTTCCAACTTCGTCTGTTCGATCGCTTGATCCATCGCCAAACCAATCATCTGCAGTCGAACCTGCTCCCGAACATCTTTATTGAAACGTTTTTCAATCAGTTTCCGCGGCGCGCGGCCGGTGCGAAAACCCGGTATTGCCGCCGATTTGACCAGTTCGCCGTAATTTTCGTTGAGCTTTTTATCGATCTCGTCCTGCGGAACCTCCACCTTTACCTTTTTCTTCAGGATTCCAGAGTCTTCCACCGACACAACATTGACTTTCACGGGTGGAACTTCCTCCTGCTGGTTTTGCTCTTCCGCTTTCTTTGTCTGTTCATCAGCCATTTGTTTATACTCCTGTCAGATCACCTTAGGCTTTATCGAAAATATTGATTTCTATCATTATTTTAACTCAAATTCAATCATTTGCCGAAAGAATATCAGAATAATATTCAAATAGCAAGATCAGTCGACACAGGCGTCGTTCTTTTTTTCCTCAGCCGCCGTCGGTTTCTGTACCAGACCCCGATATCCGGACATTCGAAAATAACCCCGCCATCCTACTATAATGAAAGACATGACTATTATGAATGCATCAAAGAAAATCGCCCTGCTGGCCCGGAGAAATATGGCACTGCAAAGACCCAGGACAGCATACATTGCCGCTAGCAAATAATTGATAACCACCGTCTGACGCAACGGGATGCCGCGATCGATCATCTGGTCATAGATGTGACCCCGGTCGGAAAGAAATAGAGGCCGATGGTTCAAGGCCCGGCGAATTAGGGCCGTGCCCGTATCCAGAATCGGCAGTCCAAAAATCACAATCGACGCTAACCAGAATCGCGGATTGCGAAGCGAAAACATCATCATCATCGAAGCGATGATAAATCCCAGCAGAATACTCCCGGCGTCCCCCAAAAATATCTTCGCCGGGTGGCGATTGTAAACTAAAAATCCCACCGCCGCACCCACAAGCGACAGGGCCACCATCAGGCGAATGGGATCGACCATCGGAAAGCTTTTCCATGTCGCCAGATGAATCTCCAGCATAAGAAATCCGATCGTGATGATGGCCGTCACCCCCGTGCACAATCCGTCGAGTCCGTCGAGAAGATTCAGGGAGTTGGTCGCGCCCAGCACGAAAAACAAAACAATAAAAAAGCCCAGGACCCTCTGAACTACTATCGGAACCTCCCAACCGATTTGCCCAAAAATAATTCCCAGATTCGGAGTAATCTGACTCCAGACCAGAAAGAGCGCACAGATCGCCTGGCCCAGAAGTTTCTGCCAGGGTCGAATGTCCTTGATGTCGTCGATCAACCCCACAATAGCGGATAAAACGGCTCCTCCGCAAATTGCGATTATCATTCTGATCTGAAACGAGTTCATGGGTTGAGGAAAGAAAAAAAAGACCCCCACGATCATGGCGAGCAGAAATCCTGCCAGGACCGCCAGACCGCCCAAATATGCCGTCGGACGCTTGTGAATTTTGACCGTATCGTTGGGAATATCCAGGATGTTTAAACGGAATGCGAGCTTGCGCGCAATGGGCGTCGCAACCAGAGCTCCCACAAATCCAATGACCAAAATCGGCCACAAGGGACCCAGAACCTCGGCACATGATACTTTGGGGCCAAAAACATTACCTGAGACAAGGTCTTTCATGCCTTTCTCCTGAAAACATATCGTATATACAAATAAATTATTGTCAATATTAATATTTTACTATGTCCGACGCATTAACCCACACTGCCTCGTCATAGCGAAGCATGTAATAAGAATCCTGCCAATCGTCAAAGCATATCTTCGGCCGACTTCCAGAAAGCTCGGATAATATCCACCGGGGAAAATCGGCCCCAGCCGCAATACTCAGCGGGGCGCCACCACCGAAACGTGGATTGATTTCGATAAATTTGATACCCTGTGCCGGAGTCAGAAAGCACTGGATTGTGATCAATCCGGGGCCGGCACCAAGCTTTTCCACCAGACGCCGACACGTGTCCATCATTTCCGGCAGCCTGGCAGTTTGACTTTTGGAAACCTCCCCCGCTCGCACTTCGATTCGCTTTCGGGGCACCACGCAACGAACCCGATTCGAAAAATCCACATAAACGTCACAAGTATATTCCTGGCCGGCGATATATTCCTGGACGATACAGTTGGGAATCCGTCGGCTGATGTATTTAAATTCTTCCGCATCCCGAACCACGGTGCTGCAACGCGAGGCCGATCCATCCCACGGCTTTAAAAAAACCGGAAATTTCAGATTTGACACTTTGAGCCCTTGCGATTCCCTGGTCCAAGGCGACTGAAAACCGTTTTCCTGCAAAAACCGATATGTACGCCGCTTGTCCTGGCAGATATTGATCACCTCCGGAGCAGAGATCAGTACCGTTGCACCACGCTCTTCGAATTCGGCGCGGTGCCTAGCCAGATGAATGAGTTCGGTATCGATGGTCGGGACGACCAGATCAATTTTATTTTTTTCAACAACAGACAAAAGCTGGGAGATATATTCCCTGCTGATCACGGGCTTACAGACCACGGCCCGATCGCAGACATACAACGCCGGGGATAATGGGTTCCGGTCAACTCCCACGGTCGTACATCTAAGCTTCAGCCGGCTTGCCGCCCTGGCGAAAGCCCGCACAAGCGATACCCGCCGGCCTGCACAAGTAAAAAGGATGTTGATCTTTTTTCTTCTCATTGCTTTCATGTCGAAATCCTACCTCTTCCTGATCCTGCTACTGACTTGAGAAAAATAACGTCATTATTATATCTCCTTCCATCGGCTGTTCCATGGAAAAAGGTTTTGATATTTCATTAGCCGGTTCCCGGCAAAATCGGTACAGTGTACTTGACATCGCGGAACCGAAATGATATTATCGTTAATATTAAGTAGTGTTTAAAATTGAGAAGACGATGGCCTCAAAACGTAAAAACAATCAGCAAAACGCAACGCTGCTCGACATCGCCCGGCGTGCCAACTGTTCATCGAACACGGTAAGCTTAGCCCTGAGAAAATCACCCCGCATTTCCGCGTCAGTACGTGCCCGAATCGAAAAAATTGCACAGGAACTTCGGTACACCCCAAATTACGCCGCCCGCAATCTCCGTCGTCGCAGAAGTGGAATGATCGGAGTTTATACCTACGCCTTGAACGACGCTGTGCGTATCGAAATGGTCAACCGCCTGCTCTTCGAACTGCATACCGCGGAATATCGTCCCGTTCTGGGCCTGGGCCAGGAAGAAACATGGGGCAATTCGCCATGGATGGAAACTTTCAGGCAGTTGAACGTGGAGGCACTGATACTCATATTTTCCGGAAATGTGGAAAACCTTCCCGAATGGACGCGAAATATTCCGGTAGTTCTCCTCGGCTGCACCCCTAACGACGACCTCCCTGTTGATTATCTTGCACTAGACCGTTCGGAAGGAGCCAGAATAGGGATCGAACATCTGATTGACAGAGGGCACCGGGAGATACTTGTTGCCTGCGATCTCGATTGTGATTTCGGCAGAGGCTGTGTGGATACTCTCCGGCGTCACAAATGCAAAATTCACAAGCTGCCCTTCGCCAAACTGAATCCCAATGAAATTCAACAGAGCCGATTACTCGGTTACTCTCTGGCCCGTCAGAGCCAAGGACCGTCGGCTGCAATTTTCGGCGACTCCGGCCTTGCGGCAGGCTTTATCAGCGGAATTCTGGACCATCACGGCAAGGTACCGGAAAACATGGCGGTGATAGGTTACGATTATTTTCCCTGGGCCGATCTGCTCGCTGTTCCCCTTACCACCATCGAGCAGCCGATCTTCTCCATGGCGACCGCCGCCGTCGATCTGATTAAAAAACGACTCTTAAACCCGGATGCACCGCATATCCACATGACGCAGCCGCATGCCCTGGTCATCCGAAAATCTACTTGATTTTTTTATTTCGTTGTGATATTAACGTTAATACAAACTACAGGAGAATTTGACCCATGAAACGCACGATCATCGATATTCACAACCATCCCAACTGGTATGGTTATACTGCCGACAAACTCGTTCAGAATATGGACGAGCACGGAATCGACAAAACCTGGTTGCTCAGCTGGGAAATTCCTGAACACGAATTCAATTGCGCTCCCCATTACCATGAATGCATGGACCCCCGAGGCTTGTGCGCTCCGCTCTACATGGTGGTCGAAGGGCTTGAAAAATATCCAGACCGTTTCATCGGCGGCTGGGCGCCCGACCCTCGCGATAAATATGTACGGGCTAAGCTTAAATCCGCCGTCAAGCTATACAACCTCAAGGTCTACGGAGAACTCAAATTGCGCATGCGATACGATAATCCCGATGCCATCGCGACCTTCCGGTATTGCGGAAAGATCGGACTGCCGGTCCTCTTCCATTTGGATTTTGCCCCGCCTCAAATGAAGATGTTCGACAACGATCCGTATCCACACGCCTGGCCTGAATGGTATGGCGGCGACATTTCCGTCGTCGATAACATCTGCCGCATGTGCCCCGAAACCAATTTCATCGGCCATGCTCCAGGCTTCTGGCGTGAAATGTCCGGTGACGCCGAAACCGACCCGAGCCTGTATCCATCAGGGCCTGTAAAACCAGGAGGAAGGTTGATTGAACTGCTCCGGAAATATAAAAATCTTCACTGTGATCTGTCTGCCGGAAGTGGCGCCAATGCATTATCCAGGGATCTGGCTAACGGCCGCAATTTCATCATTGAATTCCAGGATCAGGTAATGTTCGGCCGTGACTATTTTGACCGAACACAATTCGACGTTTTGGAAAAGCTCAATCTTCCCGAAGAAGTTTTGGAAAAAGTGTATCACCTTAACGCGGAAAATATCACCAAAAATGCTGGAAAAGGTATCTAAAGAAAGGAACTATTCATGACAAACCAAAATGTGTCTAACTTGGCCATCAACGGCGGAAAACCTGTTTGCACGAAAATGCCTCCGCGCGGACTCATCGATCAGGCGGAAAAAAACGCCGCGATGAAACTTTTCGATGAGTCCATCGCGTCCGGCAATGCTTTCGGATACAACGGAGCATACGAGCAGCAGTACGAAAAGGATTTTGTAGAATTTATGGGTGGCGGATACGCCGACGGCGTCAACTCCGGAACGAACGCACTTTTCGTTGCTCTTGGCGCACTGCAGCTTGATGCTCTTTCCGAAGTAATCATTCCACCCATCACCGATCCGGGTGGAGCGATGCCTGTTCTCTTTATCGGATGCGTTCCCGTTGTGGCCGATGCGGACCCGCGAAGCTACAATACCTGCGCCGAACAGATAGAACCACTGATTACCGAACGTACCCGTGCCATCGTTGTCGCTCACATCAGCGGCGAACCGGTCGACATGGATCCGGTTATCGAACTGGCGCGTAAACATAATCTTTATGTTGTCGAAGATTGCGCCCAGGCTCACGGCGCCCTTTACAAAAACCGACTTGTCGGAACGCTTGGAGACATCGCGGCGGTTTCCACGATGTTCGGAAAACATCATTGCACCGGCGGGCAGGGCGGAGTGGTTTATACCCGAAATGAAAAGCTTTTCTGGCAGGCCAAGCGATTCGCCGACCGTGGCAAACCCTTCAATCTCCCAAACGAAACGGGAAATGTGGTCGCTGCCCTTAATTGCAACTCCAACGAACTTTCCGCGGCGATCGGTTCGGCCCAGTTGAAGAAGCTGCCACGCATTCTCGAACGGCGACGAAAAGTCGGCGAAGCCATTAAGGCGGGTCTGAAAAAATCAAAAGCCGTTTCCATGGGCTGGCAGGTACCGCAGTCCCAGCCGGCATACTGGTTCCTCCGCCTGAAATTCGATCCGACGCCCCTTACTGTCGATAAGGAAACATTCTGCAAAGCACTGGAAGCTGAAGGCATTCCTGTTGCATCTTCCTACCGACATATTCCGTGCGAGGCGCCCTGGTTCCAAAATAAGGCGGTATTCGGCAAGACCGGGTTCCCCTGGAACTGCTCCGACTATAAGGGGCCGCGAAATCCGCAATTCAAGATCACCAATGCCATCAAGGCTGTCGAGGATCATTTCAATATATTTATCAACGAGGCCTTTGGCGATCGTGAAGTAGCGGACATCCTCACTGCAATTGAGAAAGTTGAAACCGCTTATCTGAAATAAAGGTATTCGCCCGATATCTTATATGACAAATGTCTGAGGCAAAATGTCAGTAAAAACAATTCAGGGGCAGCTCACTGGACTGCCCCTGATTTTTATTTCTATTCCGTAAAGCCGGATCAGATTCTCTACTTTGCCGTATTCGATCCATTTTCCGTTTCGGCTTCTGCAGCTGACAGTGCTGCCGGGGATTGATATTCATAGTAGGTTTTGTACATTTCACGGAAATATCCGCCCCGAGTAATCTTGACATCATCGAGGACCACACCGAGAAATTTAGCGCTGGCCCTTCGGAGCTGATCCTTGGCACGCTGAATCGCGCCACGGGAACTGATCCCGGCCCGAACCACCAGCATCCCGCCATCCACTTTTGTCGCCAATACCATTGCATCGCTGCCTACGAGAACCGGTGGACCATCAAAAAGAATGGTTTCATATTTTGTGCTGAAGCGGTCGATGAATCCTTTTAGGTAATTCCCACTCAGCAGTTCCGATGGGTTGGGCGGTAACGGTCCCGACGATATAATGTCGAGGTTCGTCAACTGCGTCCGATGAATCAACTTTTCAGGATCATTGTGGCCGATCAGAATATTGCTGAATCCTTCGGGTGCATCTTGGATTGCGAACGACTGAGCCACCGCCGGACGACGGAAGTTTGCATCTACCAGAAGGACCTTTCGACCCGCCATTGCCAGCGACGTCGCCAGATTTACCGCGATACACGTCTTGCCTTCGGTAGGTGAACAACTTGTAATCAAAATACTTCGCTGCTGCTCCGCAGGCGCACAAAACAGAAGATTTGCCCGCAACTGCCGAAAACTTTCCGCCAGAATACTGTGCGGCGATTCCAACAGCAATCGTTGCATATCCGATGCCGATGCATCATCGTCGTCCTGGGAAGGAATCTGGCCAAGAAGAGGCATGTTCAACTGCCGCAGTACATCGGCCGGCGTCTTGACCGTAGTACTCATGAATTCCAGCAGGAACGCCAGGCCAATTCCTAAAAGCCAACCGAGAACAAAACCCGCTGGAATATTCACCAACAATTTTGGCGAACTCCGTTCCAGAGGCCTAACCGCCCGAGCTGCAATATTCACACGAACCATCTCTGTGTCGGACAACTTGATTCGCAATGTCAGAATATATTTTTCCACTTCTTCGAGATTTTTTCGCAAAGCCTCGATTTCCTGGTCCGTCGCCAAATATTTGGCCAACTGCATTTCCAGTTCAGCCAGTTCGCCCTTCGCTTCCGCAAGACGATTTTGAATCCCGATGATCTGCGTATTGACCGTATCAAGCTGAACCCGGGTCCGCTCACGCATGTCCCGGTAGGTGTCGGACATCACTTCTCGTTTCTTATCATTCAGTTCTTTCTCCACCATCTTTATGCGGGATTCCACTTCCTTGACGTTACGATTCTTTCCGCCGCGATCCTTTGCCGACTGCAGCGTGATGCGCAAATCCACAAGCTGAGAGGTGTAATAACGGACGATCGGATCATTTTCCACCATCTGCCGCATTTCCGGAGTGTCTGCCATCCTCTCCATTGCCCCCGGCTGATTGTACATCTCATATAACGCCTGGGCCTGGTCCTTGTTTGTCATCCCCTCCGCCAGCAACTGAGTCAAAACCGCCACCTGATCCCCGATATTTGCCCGTCGCTGTTCGATCAAAGGAATTTTGTTCGTCGCACGGAATCGCTCCTGCTCTTCTAACTTCTTTCGCAAATCCTGACGCAGTTCATCCGCACGACTCTGGTACTGATCCAGTTCATTTCTCGTCTTTTCCTGCGACGCGCCTCGTGCATCCTGATAATATGTATCAAGTATTACGTTGGTGACTGTTGCTGCCTCTTCCGCATCTTTCCAGGAAAAGCCCACTCGCACAAACCACGTATCGCGGATCGGAGAAGCAATCAGACGTTCCTGCAAGTCGATCATGGCCGCATTCGTGTCGACATTCGTTCCCGTACCAAAGGATTTATACCAGCTCGTCTGCTGAAGGTATGGATCGGCCAGCGCCTTCTGGAGCGTCGCCTGAGAAGAAATCATCTGTGCCTGAGTATTTATATATTGCTCGATAATGTCCTTAGCTGGTATTGTCGCCGTATCACTACCCGACAAAGGCTTCGGCGTCACCGGCGACCGCACTTCCACAAGACCGAACGCCGAATAACTTGGGTACCACTGCTTCCAAACGAAGGTACCTACCAAAGTGAAAATGAAAAATCCAATGAATACACCAATAATCAGAAACAAACGTTTCTTTAAAATTCTCAGTACGTCCTGGAAAGTCATTGTGGTACCGGATGTTGTCGGCATCGGCCGATATCCGGGAGCCACAGGGGCGTGAATCATGGGCGGCATATTCGATACAGACGTTATACTGCTCATTGAACTACCTCTTTGTAAAAAACATCATTTCTTTATTTTATCCACGCCGAAACGCAAATGCGTCCTAAGATGGCAGATTTTTGTTACAGGCTACCAAGGGCCAAACGAATCTGCTTCTCAAGGGCTTTATCGTCACCAACCATATCCAGAGCTCGACGAAGCTGAACTTCCGCATCTGCCCGACGATTCTGTTTCTTCAGGATCAGGCCCAGGTGATATCGACTCGCTGCGGAATCCCGAAGCCATATGCTCTTGGCTGTATAATACAGGCCTTCATTGTCTTTCCCAGATTTAATTAAAACCTGACCGTAGGTATCCAGGACATCCGGGTTATTCGGAGCAGAACGATATGCACTCTTAATCAAGTCCATACTTTCATCAGACTTGTTAAGATATTCCACCAACAGATAAGCCAGATTGTTCTGAACCGCAATATCCTGTGGATCGTGTTGCCGTGCCTCAGCCAGAACCTTTACTGCTTCGGTGTAGCGGCCTTTATCTGTATAATCCTGCCCCAGAAAATATAGAATCATCGCCTTATCCTTGGGATTTTTGGTACTATCCACCAGTTGCCGGTAGATTGCTTCCCCTTTGGCTGGTTCATCGGCGGAAAAATAACTGCTCGCCAGAGCAATCATAATATTTTTCGATCCTGGAGTGGTCTTATTGGCCTTTTCCAGTGATTCCACCAGCTTATCCGCTTTTATTGCGATTAGCATGGTATTTCGAGTTGATTGCCAAACCATTAACGGATTGGATTCGGTCGAAAGGGCCTTCAGATACAGTTCCAGGCCCTTTTGCTCCTGACCGCCGACATAATTTGCAGCCGCCGACCAGATCAAAATCCGACTCGAAGCTTCGGGCATTTCCGTCAAGGCCTTTTTGGCTGTTTCCAGCAATTTAGCCTGGGAACGGGATGTCCCGGATTTGATCAAGGCATTGAAATATGAATCCAGAACCATCATCTTCAAACCGACCGGCGCATTGCTCACTGCCTCCCATGCCTGAGCAAATGCCTGGGACGACAGATCGTATTTCTTCTTCATCAGATAATATCGACCTCTTTCGAACGGCCAGCCCCAATAACCACGGGTGGCATTACCCATCCATACCAGGAGCTCTTCATACTGCTGTTCGCCCAGTGAGCAAGCCAGTGCCGGCAAAATATCCGTTCGTATTCCTTCCAGCCAGTTTGTTTGTTTTTCAGAGGCCGTCTTAATCAAGTCACGTGTAAGCCGTTCAGCATCAGCCGAGCGACCCATTTCACAATACAATTTGATAAGCTTGATCTGCCCCGCCAGATTAGACATGCGGGGACTGAGCTTCTGGATAAGCTCCAGATCCGCACGAGCCTTCTCATATTGCCAGGTGAACAGATAAACCGTTGATCGTAGATCCAGCGCGTCAAGATAATTTGCGTTCGCTGTCAGCACTTCATTCAATATCCGTTCCGCTTCGAACATTTGGCCCATTCCCAAAGCCAGTCGAGCCTGGAATATTTTTCCATCTGGCGCTTTATCGTAGCGTTTGAGATAATCGTCAATCTGGCTCTTGGCCTGGTCCCAATCATTGAGGGCCAAAAGCGAATCGATCAGCAATGAACGGGCAATTTGTTCCTGCCGTGAATCCATCTTGGTCTGCAGAGTATTCCGGGCCCATTCGGCCGCCTTTGCCAGATTGCCTGTCTGAATATAAAAAGCGGCCAATTGAAGCCGTCGGGCCGCAGTATCTTCCACCTTCATCGCCTGAGTCAGTGAGTTTTCAGCTTTCTCCCCGTTCTTCATCAGCAGATAAAATTGTCCTAAAAGCGCGTAGCCGTTGGCCTGGCCGGATTTTGCCTGCTTTTCAGCAAATTCTTTCAGGTATTTTTCCACGTTTTCAATTCGCCTCGTCCGAGAGGCAAACTCTGCATAGGCTTGAACGATGCTTTCTCCAGGATCTTTCGCCAATGCGGATTGAAAACATTCCTCTGCCTTGTCCAGATCGCGCACAGCGTCGCGAGTCTCATAGATTCGAGCCAGACGAATCAGATTTTCAACGTCATCCGGCTTGTCTTTGCGAATCTTTTCCCGACGGGCCACTGCCTTGATCGCATCACCCTTCTCGTCCTCTTCATATTCCGTCTGCTTGGCCATCTGCTGCCGGAGCCAATTGATTCGATCCTGAATCCACTCATCCCACGGCAGCTGCTGATATGCCTGCTGCAAATTCTGGACGAAACTGTTCACCAAATCCGAATCCGTACCGGTTTTTGTGGAAATGGCATCCCACTGCTGAACACATATCGCCCGAAGTGCATATGGATTTTGCGAATTAAGCTCCAGTGCCTTGCTGATCTGTACCGACGCGTCGTTTCGACGATCCAACCAGAAATAAGCCTCGCCCAACAGGGCATGTGTCTGCGATTCATTGGGCATTTCCATTATGATCAGTTCGCAAGCCTTCATCGACTGCATGAAATAACGCTTCGCCTCATCAATAGCCTTCTTGGCCTCTTCCGATTTATTGGCCTTGACCAAAGATCGATATCGATTCAACTGTTCCCATCCGCGGGCATTCGTCATTTCCGCCTCATAAGACAATCCTTTCAGACTGTCCAGATTGTTCGTCTTGGCAAAATCCACACACTCCTGCGCTCGAGCCCAATCTCTCGTTCCCTTGTCGTCCTTGGCATTCAGGGCAAACTGAAAATTGTAATAATTTGCCCGTTTACGATCCAGTTTGATTGCCTGATCCATATGCTTGCGGGCTTCTGCAGTGTTATTACGTTTCAAATACTGGTTGGCCAGCATGATCTCGCGAAGGAAAGGATCTTTTTCTTCTTCAGCCTTGGTCATTTGTTCTTCCAGGCGAGCTTCCGTAACCTCTTTCATTATCGCACGAATTTCGTCCGCACGTTTCTGCTTGTCTGATATCGAAGCAACCCGCAGGAACCGCTGCAGATCCTTGTCTCCAGGATTCTTGGTCAACGCCGCCTTGGCCAGTTCCTGTGCCTGCGATAACTGGTCCCGCTGAAACAACAGGTTCCCCATCAACAATGTCGCGGTCTTGTCTCCCGGCGTGTTTTTCAAAACCTGTTTCAACAGCGCTTCGGCTTCCTCCGTTTTTCCCTGCGAAGACAGAATTCGAGCCTTTTGAATCGGCCAATTCATCTTGGAACCCAAAAGGGTGAGTTCCGCCGCTACATCGTCCGCATCCGCGAGCCGATTCATCTGTACCAACGCCTCAAGCTTGACCGTCAATGCGTTGGTGTCCTTCTCATTGCCAGGCTGAGATAGAATCCGATCGGCAAAAGCCAAAGCTCCCGCCGCGTCTCCCGAACGAAGGTATATCGGCATCGCCATCCGCCAACCAACAATCGAATCCGGCTCCAACGCCAGTGCATCGTCAACTTCCTTGCGCGCCTGACCAGGCTGGTTGCGTCGCATATACAACTCCGCAAGAATCAGCTTCACCGAAGCCTTGCTTCCGTTGTTCAAGGCGTCTGCCTTTTCCAGCAGTTTAATGGCAGTTACATAATCCTTGGCTGCAATTGCCCGTGTGGCTTTCAACTGGTAGACTATTGAATTTTAGCCCGCTTAGGTACTCATGTCGGCAAGCAGCTTGTCGGCTTTCGCAAGATCTTCCCCTTTTTGACTATCAACATAAATTTCCGTTAAAATGGCCTTCAAATCCACCAACTGGTAGCGATTCGTTCGTCCCTTTATGCCTTTGAAGTCGTGCGGCAGATCATTCACACGGTGCTCCACTGCCTTGATCGCCTCTTCCATCTTTGCCCGGCCTGCATCGGCTTTCAACTGACTGGCTATCTGCCGATCGATCATTGCCAGAAGCCTGTAAGGCAAATATCCCTGCGGATTCTCCCGGATCGCCTGTAAAATCAGCGATTCCGCCTTGACCGGGTCTCCGTAAACCACGTAATACCGCGACAGCGACATCTGCGCTTCAACTCTTTGTTCACTCGTCTGGGCCAGTTTCATCGCACCGTTGAAATATTCCAAAGCCTTCTTACTGCATGCCTGAAATTGGTCGTTATGCTTTTTGGCTCTAACCTTCCATTCGGGTATCTCGCGTTTCAACTGGGAAATCTGGTTAGAAACTCGCTGACGAGTCCGGCGACGATCGTCCGCCGTGCCTTGTTTCTCGGCTTCCAGTGATTCAAGCTGCCGATTGGCCTGCTGGATGGTATTTTGAATCTGTTCCACGTGAGAAGTACAGAATCCACTCATCGCTTTCTCGAGATTGCCCCACATCTGGAAATAAAAATTTCCCAACGCAATCAGTGACTCGCTCGTCTGAGATTGCTTGGCAAGGGAAAGATAATGGCTTTCCGCCTCGGCGATTTTCTCGCCCATATTCTTGATGTATTCATCGTACGACTCGGGCGTGATATTCGCCGATGCCGCCAGACGGGCCATCTGTTGAGCACCAGTCATTGACATCGTCGCCAGCGACTCCACATATTCCGGGTTGGAATCCAGCAATATAGCCTTATTGAGATCCTCCTGAGCCAACTTTTCCAGCTGTGAATCTTCAGACCGGCGAGCGTTCCTCGCCACTCCGCGAACATGATAAGCCATTGCAAGAGTCTTCTTCGTCGCGCCTCCTGCCTGCTTTTCGGGAATCATCTTGATCAGTTTATCCGCCTCGTCCTCCATCGTCTTGGCAAAGGCCGGAGGCGGTGTACGTCCACCCATCTCGTAGTATATTTCCACTAAACGCTTGCGGGCATCGACCAGAGTCGCATCCGCCGTCACCGCCCCCTGTAAACTTCCAAGCGCACGACCCGTCTCCCCCTGCTGGTACTGGCTCTCGGCTATCTTGATCAGCCACTGCGGATTCTTCTTGCTGTATCGATATGCAAGCGAGTAATTCTTGCCTGCCTCAATGTAGTTGCCCGCTTTCATAAAATCGTCGCCACGCTTACCATACAACTCCGGATCCTTGTGTGTCGTGGCTACGATCATCACGCCGATCACTACCGTCAAAACCACCATCACGCCGATCGTCAAAATCGTTACAAATCGCTTGTTAAGCCTACGAACTTCTGTCGCCATTATATTTTTACTCCTAATTATCGTCTGTCTCGATTATCATCTTCTATTTCGAGTGTGTACCGCGATGTTCCTCAATAAAACGATCCCAGTCAACCCAATGATCCGACATCAGAACCGGAAGCGCCTTGCGGAAAAATCGCTCAGATATGTCCAGCGCCAGAGCCCGGTCCGGTTGTCCCTGACTCTGGAATGACAGTTCAACCTTGCTGAAGTATGCGTACTTCAGCCGAATGTCCGCCAGATATGCGCGAACCTTGGTGCGTTCTTCAGCAAAATGACCGTTTACCGAAAAGAAATAGACCACCGTTTGAACCAACGGGATAATTGCACGGGAATTTTTGAAAAATAAAACACGGACTGGTAACTCATCACCCGGAATCCCCAAACCAGGTAACGATATCGTTGTATCGAAAGACCCGGCAGGATCGTATCCGCCACCCAGGTAACATACATCCGGAATGTGCGGCACCTGGTCCGGATCTCCTGTATAGTAGGTAACGAAAAAATTCACATATCGGCCAGGATCGTCTATACCACTGCGGCTCATATCCTCGAATCCCGCCTGATAGTACTCGTGGGTTCCAAGCGCCTCTTCGACCTCCGAACTGATCTTGTCCGTCCGTTTCAATACATACGACGGCGACAATTTAGTGGCATCAAAATTGTCGCC
>CAYMXC010000010.1:0-19416 GCA_964394135.1 uncultured Phycisphaerae bacterium | reverse complement strand
ATTTCGATTTTACAGCGTTCGCGACTGGGTAAAATCGAAATTGTAATAAGTATTTTTGAAAATCGGCCGAATCATACTGGTAATATCAAAGTTGAATTTTTTGAATTTCTGGAGGCATCATAATATGAAGAGATTGATGAAACGATCAGATCGGGCACTGTTTCTGATAGCCATGTCTGTTGTTTTGAGTCTGATTTCTTCAGCCATGGCGGCGCCCCCGGCGGGGCACAAATGGAAACTGATCTGGAACGACGAGTTCAACGGCAAGTCGCTGGACCTTACCAAATGGACCATTCGTGATGATAAAGGCATCGGTTCTTTTCGTGTCAATGAGGGCGTGTTGCTTGACGGCAAAGGAAATCTTGTGTTGAAAGCATGGCAGGATGAAAAGAAAAGATGTTTTTCGGGCGCCATCACCAGCTACAGATATTTTCGGCATCGGTACGGATATTATGAAATCCGCTGTATTTTGCCTCAGCAAATAGGCCATTGGGCGTCGTTCTGGTTTCAGTCGGACCTTCAGGGTTCGCCCCCTTATAGCACGAATGTCGTCGGAGCGGAGATCGATGTCTTTGAATATTTCCGACAGGGCACCGATGTCCTAAGCCAGAATGTTCACTGGAATTGTAATAACGATTATTACGAGCACATGGGCCACGAAGTGGAAGTTCCGGGTTTGAAGGAAGGAAAATTTCATATTTACGGCCTGCTTTGGACGCCGAACGAATATGTATTTTATATCGATGGTCAGCCGGTCTGGCGAACCAGCCGGGGCGTTTCGAACTTCGAGTTGTATGTGAATCTGACGGAGGATATGGAACCTGCGAACTATAAGGGAGTGGTTCCCGACGATTACCGTTTCAAGGAAGATTTTTACATCATCGATTATTTCCGGGCCTACGACATGGAAGACGAACTTGCTCCGCCACCGGACAAAAAAGCGAATTTCGTGCAGCTCGTGGATGTGGTTACCAGCGAAAAAACCGCGGCTCTTCTGCGGAGCGGAATTGCGGAAAATCTTTCACAGGTCCTCCACTCGCCGGATACGCGCATCCGGCAATTCCCACTCATCGTTTTCAAACCCGACGGCAGCCTCGACGATCTCAAAATCCGGGATAACAAGCCGGTCGAATTCTCCTCGCCGGATACGATACCCTGCGAGACGCTGGATATGATTTACGGCGGTCTGGATTATGTGAAGGTCAATAATCGAAACATTTGCCCCGTACTTTCACTTCGTGTGGATATGAATTACCGCAGCGGGTGGAGGACGGACTCTTCAGGCAAGAAAAAACCGATTATGCGATACAAGCGAGGCCACATCAATCGCCATCTCTTGAATCCCAATACATGGCATATACTCTCGGATACGATCGACACGGTGGAAGTGAACTCCAAGCCCGAAAAGAAAACATCGCTGGTCATTTATCGACTCTTTACTTCCGGCGAACCGCTGAAAAAAGCGAAGACTGCGACGCAAGCGGCGTCATCGAAATAAAGTGGAGTGAATGTGATGAAGATGAAAATGAAATTGGCGACATTGAGTTTGTTCTGCGGTTTGCTGACTGTTTTTCTGGTTGACGGCTGCACCCCATCACGCGAGACCGGTTCCGGCAAATCCGACCGGACTATGAATTTGAAGGTGCTTCAATTCAATATCTGGCTGGAAGGATCAAATGTTGAAAATGGATCTGAAAAAATTGTCGATGTTATTATCGCTTCAGGGGCCGATGTGGTCACTTTTTCAGAAGTACAAAATTATCACGGCGACTGGCATGCGGCAATTCTCAAGCGATTGCGGGAAAAGGGCTGCCTTTTCTATGGCAAAAATACCGGAAGCGACGTGGGGCTGATCAGCCGATATCCAATCATACGGACGCAGTCGCTTTATGAAGGAAAAGGCGCAATACGTGCGTTTTATCTGGACGTGCCGAATCAGGGTAAACCGCTGCTAGTCTGTTCGGCTCATCTGGATTATAAAAACTACGCGCTTTATCTGCCGCGGGGATACAACGGCGGAGTGCCTGATTTTTCGATGATCGATAAAAATGGCGACGGTGAACCGGACGTTCAAACCGATGTCAAAGCAATTCAGGTCTATAACGAACAATCAGAAAAAGACGAAGCGATTTGCGCCTTTATCAAGTATGTCGGGGAAAAAGTGCCGCCTGATCTGCCGATAATATTGGCCGGCGATTTCAACGACGGTTCGCATCTGGACTGGACACGTCGTGCAGGAAAAATGTTCGATCATCACGATCTTGTCATTCCATGGCAAAACAGTGTTCGACTGCAAGAGGCGGGTTTCGTCGATGCGTATCGAAAAATATATCCGGATGAAGTGCAATATCCCGGCATCACCTGGCCGTCGGTGGCAGACGGTAAGCCTTTGACCAGTTGGGTGCCGAAATCCGACGAACGTGACCGGATCGATTTTGTCTACTATAAAGGCAATATCCTGCATCCTCGATCGGCATACCTGGTCGGGCCGCGTCTGTTCTGTGTGAAGGGTTGCGTGGTTGAAAATAGAGGCATGGACCGCTTCATTTGCGAAAAAATTCCCTGGCCGACCGATCACAAGGGAGTCCTGATCGAATTTGAATACGGAAGATAATCAGCCTTATCAGTCGGCGGCGATAAGGAAATCTCAAATTTTATTTGTTCAGTGAAAACAGGTCTTTGCCATAATAAATCATCAACGTTCCCATCGCTTCGCCTGCGCCGACGTTGGACGATATCCATGGTGTGGCGAAAAGTCCCTGGTCGCCGCGTGCAATCCGGCCGGTCGATGCGTTCATGCATTCCCAGATGCTCGGATAGCGAAGCAGAAAATTCACCACGCCTTCCTTGATCTTTTTGCATAATTCCGGATAGTGCATTTTGGCGATATTCATCGCCAGCGAGCACGCCTTAAGCCATACTGCTCCCCGCCAATAGGTACTTTCATAACAGCCCGGCTCGCCTTGTGCGACCGTGCGAACGCCGTAGGTGTCGATGAGCGTTTTGAAATTATTTTTCGCCTTTCGGACCCGCAACGGATCGACAAGCCCATAGGCCAAAGGCACCCGAGCCTCGACAGCCACGCGTGTGTCCAATGTGCGATCTTCGTGCAGCACGCCATACCATTTTTTTTCGCTGTCCCATAAAACACGATTCATGGCGCCAAGCGTCTGGCGGAATTCGTTCTCCCAAACGTCTAATTCGCCAGTTTTCAGAATCCTTGAAATGCGTGCCATTGCCTGTTCGTATCGGCAGCGTTCAGCGGCAAAGATGGCAGGATAGCAGAAGTTTTCCTTTATGCCGTTTTCGCCATGCGTCACCCTGCTGAATACCGATGTGGTATCGAAACCCGTGTCGTAGGATGTAATGATTCCCCAGAGATGCAGATCGAAAAACTTTTTATCGCGCGATTCGTTCAGGTACTGATAATAATGCACCAGTTTCGGATACCATGCCTTCAAACTTTTCACATCGCCCGTGCGATTGTAATAGCGAAGGGCGACCCACGGAATATGCGGCGTTTGAACGATGCCTGCTTTGCTCCAGATTTCACCGGGAATCTTTTCGCTGAGATAGATAGCATGAGTGACGTAGCCGTCGGCCCGCTGATAGTCCAGAAAAAGGTCGAGCATCTTTTTCATGAACGAATCGCCGACCTCCGAGTTGAATCGGCTGTGCCATTCCATGGCCGGCAGTGCCCACTGCCAAAATCCACGGTAAACCGGAAGGGCTTCCAGCACGGTCTTGCCCCATTTGGGATGTTTGTAATAGTTCTGGCGGATCGTCCACCAGCATTTATAATAGGCCTTGCGGTCGCGATTCGATTCAAATTTGATTTTCGGCAGCGAGTCAAACCATGTATTCCATTTTTTGCGAAGTCGTGCTTCGAAGTCTTTACATCTCAGGCTCGAAATCGCCTGTCCGGACGATTCAAAACTCAGGCCGAAGGTTACGCAAGTAGTTTCGCCGTAATCCGACAGTTTGATATCGTGTTCCAGAACGAGATATTTTCCTCTTCCACTGCGATCGGACAATCTGCCTGCGCCAATGGCCGAAAGGGCTGCTTCGAAAGTAGTGTAAACACCGAAATGATCGCAGTCGGCTGCAAGAAAAAGTTTTTTGCCGCCGGTATGGAGTTCGAAAATATTGCGTTTGGCGCGACGAGCTATTGAGCCCGCTTCGGCTTTGAGTGTGACGAATGTAAAGAGCTTTTTCCGAAAGGGCCGGCTGGGATGATTACAGTTTTTTATATCAAAAGTCCAGATGAACCCGCCGCGGGTGTTCTGGGCAAATCGCTCGCTCATTTCCAGGCCGATATTCGAAAAAATGATTTCGCGTTTCACCAGGGATGGCAATGTTTCCATCCGGCTGAAGTAAAATGTATTTTTCGCCATGCTCTTGCCGGTCAGATCGGGAAAGCAATAGTCGGCGAAAGTTAATGTGAAGACCGGATTTTCGTCGTAGGTAGTAATATCGCGATTGTCGAGGTTCCAGCCGATGGAGCCGAACTCGGCCGGATAAGCGAATGGCAGGGAATAATCGGCCATTTTAACCAGAACTGCCGTTCGTCGCGGAAGCTTCTCGTCGAAATCCTCTTTAAGTAATGTCCAGAGGTCGGGCTGAATGTATCTTTTCATCGAGTCGGTTTCTTTCCTAGGCATTGCAATTCCATTTCTTGTATAATTTTCTGCTACTTCGTTTCACTGACGGTCTCTGTACTCGATGTATTCGACTTGGCTGCCTGCTGCCTGCGATAAGTTCCCGACATTTTATAAATCAAGACATAAAACAGTGGCGCAAACAGCGTGACCAGGAAGGTCGCGGTTACCACGCCTCCCAGCACACCCACACCGATAGCCTGCTGTGCGCCTGCACCGGCGCCGTGCGCAATCGCCAGCGGCAGTACACCGAATCCAAACGCCAGTGACGTCATGACGATAGGCCGAAATCTCAGCTTGGAAGCCTCAAGCGTCGCAGGAATCAAATCCATCCCTTCTTCCACACGGGCCTTGGCGAACTGCACGATCAGAATGGCGTTTTTGGTTGTCAATCCCAGCGTTGTCAGAAGACCGATCTGGAAGTATACGTCATTTGGCAGCCCTTTGAAGCTGGTACCCAGCACGCCGCCGATTGCGCCCAGAGGTAATACAAGTAAAATAGAAATCGGTACGGGCCAGCTCTCATACAACGCCGCCAGACACAGGAAAATCACCAGCACTGAAAACGCATACAGCATGCCTGCCTGGGAACTGGCCATTCGCTCCTGATACGAAAGGCCGGTCCAGTCAAAGCCGATTCCCTGCGGCAGCTTCGATGCCAGCTCTTCCATCGCGCGCATGGCTTCTCCGGAGCTTCTTCCCGGTGCGGCTTCACCCTGTATGTTGATGGACGGAAAGGCATTGAACCGCTCCAGCTTCGGCGATCCCGACGTCCAGCGGCCGGAAGCGATAGCGGAAAACGGAACCATCTTCCCCGACGTGTTGCGAATGTAGAGTTTGTCGATATCCGTCGGCAGCATGCGGAACGACGCCTCAGCCTGTACATAAACACGCTTGACACGACCACCCTGGATAAAATCGTTCACATAGGAACTGCCGAACGCCGCACGGATCGTGTCATGAATCGAGGTGATTGGAACGCCCAACGCACCTGCCTTTTCCCAATCGACGTCGAGCCTATATTCCGGAACGTCCTCCATACCGTTGGGCCGAACCTTCGCAAGCCTCGGATCCTTCGCCGCCATGCCCAGAAGCTGATTGCGGGCTGCCATTAACGCATCGTGACCCAATCCGCCGCGATCCTGAAGCTGGAAGTCGAAACCCTTGGCCGTTCCAAGCTCAAGCACCGCCGGGGGGGCGAAGGCAAAAACCATTGCCTCGCGGAACTGCGAGAAATAACCCATCGCCCTTTTCGCCACAGCGGTAACTTTCAACTCGGGACGATTGCGAAGATCCCAGTCCTTCAGCTTTACGAAGGCCAAACCCATGTTCTGTCCTCGACCCGCAAAGCTCGTGCCCGTTATCGTCATACACGATTCGACAGCGTCTTTCTGATCGATAAGAAAATGGTCCCGAACTTTGTTCATGACTCTCTGAGTCATATCCATCGTTGCATTGCCGGGCAGTATCGCCTGAACCATCAGAACACCCTGGTCCTCATCGGGCAGGTACGCCGTGGGCATCCGTCGAAATAAAAAGAAAAAACCAGCTACGATCAAACCGAAGATCACCAGATAACGAACGGCGTGGTTCAACACTCGGTTGACCTGATTAAGATATAAATTCCGCGTTCCGAAAAATATCCGATCAAACCAGCGGAAAAACGGTCGAAGGAACCAAATTCCACCCTCAGCCGGCTCATGACCCTTCGGAACCGCCTTAAGCAGCGATGCACACAGCACCGGCGTCAGAATCAACGCCACCAGCACTGATAGCATCATTGATGCGATAATGGTCACCGAGAACTGACGGTAAATAACGCCGGTCGATCCGCCCATGAACGCCATCGGACCAAATACTGCCGAGAGCACCAGGCCGATACCGATCAGGGCGCTGGTGATCTGATCCATTGACATACGCGTTGCCTCACGCGGCGAAATACCTTCCTCGCTCATGATACGCTCTACGTTTTCAACTACGACAATCGCATCATCCACCAGAAGACCGATCGCAAGCACCATGCCGAACATGGTCAGCATGTTGATGGAAAAGCCGAACAAACCCAGAACCCCGAATGTTCCCAGCAGAACCACCGGCACCGCGATAGTCGGAATCAGCGTCGCACGGATGTTTCCCATGAACAGGTACATGACAAGAAATACCAGTACGATGGCTTCGAACAGCGTACGAATCACATCGGCAATTGCAACCTTTACAAAGGGCGTCGTCTCGTATGGGTAAACCACCTTCATCCCGTGTGGAAAATATCGGCTTAATTCTACAAGCTTTGCCTTGACGGCATCGGCCGTCTCAAGAGCATTGGCGCCTGGTGCCTGGCGCACAGCCAGATTTGCGGTAGGTTTGCCGTTGTGATAACCGTCGATATCGTAGGCTTCGGTCCCCAGTTCCGTCCGTCCCACGTCCTTGATCCGCACCACCGAACCGTCCGGATTGGTTCGGACGGGAATATTGGCGAACTCCTCTGGCGTCTTCAAAAGATTCTGAACAATGATAGAGGCGTTCAATCGCTGTCCTTTCACCGCAGGCATACCGCCGAACTGGCCGGCGGAAACTTCCACGTTGTATGCCCGCAGTGCTGCGACGATATCTGCCACCGTCAGACTATACTCGGTCAGCTTTTCGGAATTCAGCCACACCCGCATCGCATATTGCGAGCCGAATGCTTCTACCTCACCAACGCCGGGCACACGCGCCAGAACCTTTTCGATATTGGACACCGCATAGTCGCGCAGGTCCTCGCCGCTCATGCTACCGTCTTCAGAGATCAGACCTATGATCATCAAATAGTTACGCGTCGATTTGCTTACCTTTACTCCCTGGCTCTGGATCACTTCCGGCAAATTGGCCATGGCGAGTTGAAGTTTATTCTGCACCTGCGACCACGCAAGGTCAGGATCGGTTCCAGGCGAGAAAGTCAGTTCGATGCGGGAAGCGCCAGAGGAACTGCTGGTGGCCGACATGTACAGAAGCTTGTCGAACCCCGTCATTTTTTGCTCGATAATCTGAGTCACGCTGTCTTCGACCGTCTTGGCTGATGCGCCAGGATAAAACGCATCGATCGCGATCGATGGCGGGGCAATGGGCGGATACTGTGAAACGGGAAGATTATAAATCGCCAGTGCACCTCCCAGCATCATGACGATCGCGATGACCCAGGCAAAAACGGGACGATCAAGGAAAAATTTCGATAACACTTAGATGCCTCCCTCAATTGGTTTTCGCGCGGGTTTCGTCGAAGGTTCGGCATGGGCTGCCGTGATTTGCTCGGTCTGGAACGGTACAATTTTAACCGCCATGCCGGGACGCACCTTCTGTATGCCTTCGACTATCAAACGATCGCCCTTAGACAACCCTGCCGACACAAGCCATTTGTCGCCCATGGCACGATCGGTTTGAATTTGACGTATCTGTACCTTACCATCGGCGTCCACGATCAGCACGTTCGGATTGCCCTTGGAATCGCGGGAGACCGCCTGTTGCGGAACAAGAACGGCTTGTTGTTGAACCCCTTCCTCAATCACGGCCCGAATGAACATGCCTGGCAGTAGAACTCCCTGCGGATTGGGTACGACGATTCGCATAATAACCGATCCGGTCGTCGGATCCACCGTCACATCCCGAAACTTCAGCGTGCCTTCCTGAGAATATACACTTCCGTCCTCCAGAATAAGCTTCACTTTCTTCATGTCGCTTCCGTTACTAAGAAGACGGCCACCTTCCAGACTGCGCTTCAAACGATTCAGTTCCACCGTGGATTGCGGAACGTCCACGTAAATCGGATCCAGTTCCTGAATAGTGGCCAGGGGCACAGCCTGATAGGCCGTCACGATCGCGCCTTCGGTTACGTTGGACCGGCCGATGCGACCGGAAATCGGGGCGGTAATCTTCGTATAGCCCAGATTGATCCTCGCCGTCTCGAGAGCGGCTTCGGCCTGCTTGATCGCCGCATCTGCCGCCGCCACCGCAGCTTCATCGCTTTTTACCTGCGCCTCTGCCGCACGAAGTGACGCCTCCGCCACTTCGGCATCGGTAACCGCCTCATCACGCGCCTTGGTGGCGACTGATTCCTTACTGTACAAATTCACCATCCGCTGACGATTTTTCTTCGCCAGTTCAACCGTCGCCTGCTGACGTGCGATGCCCGCTATGCTGGTGCCAAGAGCGGCGCGAGCCCGTTCGGCCGCCTTCTGTGTCGCCGCCAGGTTCGCACGTGCGCTATCGTAAGCCGCCTGAAATGGTGCCGCGTCGATCTGATACAGCACCTGACCCGCCTTGACGTCGGAACCTTCCGTAAATAACCGTTTCTGTATCAGACCGTTAACCTGAGGCCTGATCTCCGCCACCAGATAACTGGAGGTCCGACCAGGTAATTCCGTTGTCAGAACCACAGGCTGAGGCTGAATCGTAACTACCGCAACTTCCGGAACAGCCGGGGGAGCTGAAGCTTCCTGCCGATTGCACCCAGCTGAAAACGGGCTGACCAGCAGTGCAACCCCAATAAAAAAATTCCACATCTTACGTTTCATCGATTTACTCCTGTATGCAATAGTGGGGCGGTCGCGTTCAAAATACGCAACCGATCATGGTGTTCTATTAAGATGAATCTTTATCCGTTCCAGAAATTCTCGTTTCATCTTCAGTATGCGTACATCTAGAGGCTCGGAAGGTTCATGTTTCGACCAATAAGCGATAAATGCATTTATTATACCTTCCAGGCAGAGGGTCATATAAAGCGGATCGGCCTCGTCAAATATACCACGTGCGATGCCATCCTCAAAGAGCTTGACAACCGACTCGAAATATTGGTCGTACATCTCGACAACCCGGGGCGGCAGGGCCGGAACCGGTTCTATGCGCAAGCGTGGAGATACTTCAAACGCAATCCTGATAAACTCTCTGTGCTCATCGAAGTGCGTCAGCCGAAGTTCGATCAGCGACGAAATGGCTTCTTCGGGATCCTTGGCACCAATCACCTTTGCATTAAACTTGCCGAAAAAATCCTGGGCAAATGTCTCGATGACGTTCATATAAAGATCGTCTTTGCCCTTGAACAGATTATAAAGTGTGCCGACCGCGAATTCCGCCTCCTTGGCGATCTCCTCGATCGTCGTGGCATGATATCCCTTGCGACCGAAAATCCGTTCAGCCGCTTTGAGTATCTCCCGACGGTGCTGCTCTCGCTCCCGTTCCTTGCGCGACATCGTCGCAGACGCGTTATTTACTGTCATCTCTTTCATGTGAATACAAATTCATTATTTGTAATCTATATACGAAATATGAACATGAATTATATCTCTTTCAAATCCGTGTGTCAATGGAAAGTCCCTAGCGTGATTTTTGATGTAGCGCAAAGCGGCAGGCTGCGTCGTGACGCACCATTATCCTTTACAAAATTTTGCTGAATCTTTTTTAACTTTCATTGCCGCGCAGGCGGGAATCCATCTTCTCTCTGAACTTTTTATCAACATCATTCAAAGAGCAATACTTTCCCCATGCCAAGGATCAGGCCGACGATTCCGCCGACGATCGCGCCGTTCAGGCGGATATACTGAAGATCGTCGCCGACCTTGTTTTCAATCTGTTCCACCAGTTCCTTGTCCTTAAGGTTTCCAAGATGTTCTTTGACGATCTGACCGATCTGCGCCGGCTGGACGTATTCCTTGATTTTTTCCCGAACCCAGTCGTCCAGAATCTCCCGCCGATGGACTTCATGGCGGAATTCCCTCAGCCGGTTTTCCAACCTCTGCATCATCCACATCACCATTTCCGCGTCGCGTTTCACCAGCTGTTCGCTCAGCGAGCTTTTGATGCGAATGAGAATTTCCCGAATCAGCGTCAGCGTACCCTCGTACTCGACAAACGCCTCCTGGATCGCCGTCACGAATCGGACAGACCCTTCCTCGCCGTTACGAAGGTTCATGGCGAATTCCAGCACCTTTGCGTCGATCCATACCCGCATTGGATGCTCGTCGCTATCAGCGATGCCCTGTGCAAGCGTCGTCACCTCGTCCACAATCTCCGCCGCCATCGCGTTGTAATCGATGCCCCCTGTTTTTTCGGCAAAATTATAGACGACCGCTTTCCACAGGCTTCGTTCCTTATACTTGCTGCCGATGACTTCAAGCCTAGCCACGATCTGCCGCTTGACATCCCCCTTGTTCAGGATCGTTCGCACCACGCCGATCAGCCATTCCCAGGCCTTGTCCTGATATTTCAGTTCCATCGCCTTTTCGATCCACGTACCCCAGTGTCTGGCCAACTCCCTGTTGGACAGAAGATCATGCACTTGCCTGCCCAGAAGATTCGTCAGATGCGGATTGTCCAGATTTTCCGTGAACCATCGCAAAATCATAGTGATCGCTTTGTACCGATTTTCAGGTTTGTCCATGAAGTCAAGCACCTTTTGCGATGCGGAAAAGTCCGCCAGCAGACGGTCGAACGCCTCCGGTGTGAACCACTGGTTCTGCACCATGTCAGCGATCGATTCGGTAATTTGCGCACGCTCGCGCACGATGATATTGGTGTGGCGGCGCAGAATCGGTATCGGCACTTCCCGAAACAGCGCCGAGACGGCAAACCAGTCTGCAAAGCCGCCAACCGTCGCCGCTTCAAACCCGTTGGCCAGGATTCGCCATCCCGCAGCCTCGAGCCAGTGAAGCTGAAGCGCGATCTCCAGCGAAACCAAACCGCCTACCGCAATACCCAGGGAAATATGCCCCAGGTGCCGAACTCTATGTTTGTGTGAGAAAAATGCGACCATAATCGTATTTTACACAATGCGGAGAAAGTTCCATATGCTTTTTCGAAAAATTGGAAATGTCGTTAGCCAGGAAGCAAAACGCGGGCCGCCGTTTCACACAACTGCATCAGCCGGCCGGGAACAATACCGAAGATCAGAACAGTCAGAGCGATCAGAATCAAACCCATCGGTAGTATTGTTTTGATATTGTCCCTGCCGATCGTGACGTCTGTCGGTTCTGATTCCGCAGGCCTAAGGTAAACCCAGTTGATGATCCGCATATAATATGCCGCTGCGATCGCCGCGTTGATCAGTCCGATCACCGTCAGTACGATCAGCCAGAACTGCCGGCTCGACATCGCCGCCGAAAAAATATATACCTTTGCCCAGAATCCGGCGGTAGGCGGCAGACCGGTCAGACTGAAAACGAAAATCGTCAGCATCAGCGCCGTTCCTCCACGATATCCGGCAAGTCCGGCAAGATCGGCAAGCCGGGCGGGTTCATCCCCTGGGGCTGCGCCTTTTTGCAAATAGGCAAGATATCCGATCACGCCGAACGCGCCCACGCTCATCAAGGCGTAAATCAGGATGTAAAACAGCACTGCCGCCAGTCCGTTCTGCATTCCGCCGCCGATGCCACCTACAGCTGCAATTCCAATCAGCATATATCCGCTGTGGGCGATACTGCTGTAGGCAAGCATTCGCTTGACGTTGTGTTGCAGCAACCCCAGTACGTTGCCGGCGGTGGCGGTACCAGCTGCAACGATCCACAGGATCGGCCAGAAGATATGCCACACCGGATTGTTGAATCCCACCCACGCCAGCACCTTCAGCAGGGCGATAAATCCGGCAACCTTGGGTAAAAAGGCAATAATGGCCGTCGCACCGCTGCCGCAGCCCTGATAGACGTCGGGTACATAGAAATAATAAGGAATGGTTGTGGTTTTAAACGCCAGTCCCGCAAAGGCGATGATCAATCCGACGGCTGCAAGCCATTGGGTCATCACGTTCGGATGGTGTGCCAGGAGTCGCGAAAAATAATCCGGTTCCAGCACCATGGAGCCGGCGGCACCGTAGAGAAAAACGAAACCGTAGGCGATGATTGCGGTGGCCAGTGCGCCCATGAAAAAATATTTACCACTCGCTTCTTCGGCCATTGGTCCTCGCCGTGAGAGAGCGACAAGGACGTAAGCTGGGATCGAGGTCAGCTCGATGGCCAAGAAAAGGATCAGCAGGTCGTGGGCCGTGCCGATCAGGACTACGCCCGCCGCCATGAACAGGACCATGGAAAAGAACTCGCCGGAGTATTCATCGGGCGGCTGGCCAAAGGCCACAAGGACTGCCAGGATCGAACCGGCGATGGCGATGAGTGCGGTATAAAACGCCAGTGGGTCGGCGGTCAGTTTGTCGGGCGTGAAAATTTTCGGCCAGAGTACCAGTGCCCAGCACGCAAGTACCAGAAAGATCATAGCCAGAAATCCGATTGCCGGTCGCATTGTCGCCGATCGATTGCGGGCCGATGTGAGTGCGCCGACTATTGCGAGCAGCGATGCTCCAAGTGTCAGGATGGCCGGCGCGATCAGCAGATTTAAACTGGAGTCGTTCATTTCGATAAACCCTCTTGACGATGTGGGAAGTGAGGCAGAAATTTGTTGTTCGGCGATTGCATGTACGTTCGGGAGACCGACAGGATCGATTTTGTCACCGTGGTACATGCGGGGGTAACGGCTCGGATGATGGGTCCGGGCCAGATGCCGAGCAGCACGACGAGCACTGCCAGAGGCATCAGGACGCCGATTTCCCGGCGAGTCAGATCACGCGGCAAATTATTATGCATTTCCGGCGTGTAGGCCGGCCCGAAAAATAATCTGCGGAGGAAATACAGGATATAAATTGCAGAGACGGTGATTCCGCCGGCGGCGAAAAATCCGAACGCCAGGTGAAGCGGTCCTGGCGGCAGGCCGGGCTGATCGGCTGCGCTGGTGAATGTACCAACGAGGACCATGAATTCACTGATGAATCCGTTGAGGCCGGGCAGGGCCATGGAGGCCAGGCCGAAAATCACGGCGAAGAATGCGGCCCATGGCATGGTTGATGCAAGACCGCCAACGTCGGCCATTCGACGAGTTTGGAATCGATCGTAAATCATTCCAACGAGGAAAAACAGTGCCGACGTGCTCAGCCCGTGATTGATCATGAAAAGCAATCCGCCGATCACGCCGACGGGTTTGATCGTCAGGAGTCCCAGCAGGCAGAATCCCATGTGGCTGATGGAGGAATACGCGATGAGGCGTTTGAAATCGTCCTGTGCCCAGGCTGTCAGTGCGCCGTAAAGAATCGCCACCACCGACAGGGTCGCAATCCATGGCGCCAGGTCGTATGTTGCCAGCGGCAGCAGGGGCAGGCAGAATCGGAGGAACCCGTATGTTCCGAGTTTCAGGAGTATGCCTGCGAGAAAGACGCTGCCTGCGGTCGGGGCCTCGGTATGCGCAAGCGGCAGCCAGGTGTGCAGCGGGAAGAGCGGAACTTTGACCGCGAAACCTGCGAACATGGCCAGGAAGACCCAGACCTGAACTTTATAAGAGAGACCGCCCTGTTCGACCATCGTCATCAGTTTCGGCATTTCGAAGGTGATGAATCCGAAGGTTTGCCGGCTTTGAATCGCCAGATACAGTACGGCCGCCAGTGTAAGCAGGCTTCCGGTGATTGTGTAGATGAAGAATTTTATCGCGGCTGCCTGGCGATCGTGCGAGCCCCAGATTCCGATGATTAAAAATAACGGAATCAGCACCAGTTCGAAAAAGATGTAAAATAGCAGAAGGTCCACGGCGCAGAAGACGCCGATGCATGCGCCCGCAAGGATCAGCAGCAGGAAGTAATATTCCTTGATTCGATTGACGATAGGCCGAAGGCTGTAGAGGACCGATAGCATCAGCAGAAGTGCGGTGAGCCCCAGCAGAAAGACCGACAGACCGTCGACGCCGACGTGATATCGGATTTCGATTGAAGGCAGGATCGGCGGGCCGAGCCAAAGGACATTTTGTTCGAGGATGTAATGATCTGTGGGACCGAAGTTGAAAAATATTGTGACAACGATGGTCGCCAGCACAAGGTCGATCATCGAAAAGAGTATCGCTGTTGTCTTGATTGCACTGCGCCATCGGCCTGGGAGCAGAGCGATGAGGATCGCACCAATGACCGGTGTGAAAATCGTTAACGTCAGTATCCAGTGTTTTAAAAGTTCCATGGTTTAACCTGATAATTTCAGAATAAAGAGCAGCATCAAAGCCAGCACGATCAGGACGCCCAGGGCGTAACCCTGCATGGTTCCCTGTTGCAGTGCCCGCAGCGATCGGCCCAGCAGTTGCGGGACTGCCACCAGGACGGCGATGATGCCGTCGATCAAATAGTAATCCGCCTCGCTGCATCCTTCTGCGATGAGTCGGGCCGGCTGAGCGGCGGCGGCATCGTATACTTCATCTATGTAGTATTTCCGATTGAGCAGCGCGTGTACGGATCGGAGCAATCGGCTTTTGCCGACCCAGTCGAAGACGTCGCCGCCGGTGCGATAGATTCGCCAAGCCAGTGCGATGCCGAGCAGTTCGGCGACGGTCGTGAAAATCCAGAGCGTGGAGAATTTCGGCTCGACTTGCGGGAGGTTCCACCTTTGGGTCCAGGTGAGGGACGGTTCCAGAATTCGATGGATGGCGCCGTGATCCGCAGGCAGTCCGATCGTCAGACCCAGTGCGATAGAAAAGCCGGCGAGGATGATCATCGGCCAGTACATCCAGCCGCCTACGGTTTGGCTGTGAACGCGGGCGTAGGGAGGAATTTTTTCCGGTCCGTGGAAGGTGCGGAAAAAGACACGAAATATGTAGAATGCGGTCAGGAAGGCGGTGAGGATTGCCAGAAGACCCAGCAGTGGCCAGCGCTGCCATGCGGCAGTGATGATCTGGTCTTTGCTGTAGAAGCCCGAAAATGGCATCAGGCCGGTGAGGCTCAGGCTTGCGATCAGAAACGTCCAGTAGGTGAGTGGCATTTTGTTTTTCATACCACCGATCTGTCGCAGGTCGATCACGCCCGCCATGGAGTGCATGACTGCGCCGGCGCAAAGGAAGAGTAGTGCTTTGAAGAAGGCGTGTGTGGCCAGATGAAAGATACCGGCCTGTGGCGCCAGGACTCCCATTGCAAGGAACATATAACCGATCTGGCTGATGGTGCTGTAGGCGAGGATTCGCTTGATATCGTACTGGGCGAGTGCGATGGAGGCGGAATAGATTGCAGTCAGGGCGCCGATGAGTGCAACGACATCGAGCGAGGCGGGAGTAAAAAGAGCGCCGCAGCGAGCGATGAGATAGACTCCGGCGGTGACCATTGTTGCGGCGTGGATCAGCGCGCTGACCGGAGTTGGGCCTTCCATCGCATCCGGCAGCCAGACATAGAGCGGAATCTGCGCACTTTTGCCGACGGCGCCTGAAAGCAGAAGCAGGGAGATCAGCGTCGCCATGGCCGGATTCAGCAGGGGTGCCCTCTGGAAGATTTCGGTATAGCTGACGTTTCCGAACGTGAGAAAAATCATCAGTACGCCCAGAGCGAAGCCCGTGTCGCCGATTCGTGTGACGACGAAGGCCTTGACTGCAGCCGATGCCGCTGCTGGGCGACGATACCAGAATCCGATCAGTAGATAGCTGCAAAGGCCGACACCTTCCCAGCCGAGGTAGAGCATGAGGAAATTTCCCGCCAGTACGAGCGTGCACATGGCGGCGACGAAGAGCGACATCTGTGCGAAAAATCGAGGAAAACTTGGATCGTCAGCCATGTAGCCGCGAGAATAGAAGATGACGAGGAGGCTTACGACCGTTACGACGGCGAGCATGATGGCAGTGAGACTGTCGATGCGTGTGTCGAAGACGGCCCAGGTGATTCCGAGGTTGAACCAAGGAAAACCGGCGCCGAAGAATTTCAAGTCCGGCTGGCGGATGAAAGTATGAAGGATGTAAATTGAAACGGCGGAGGCACTGCCGACGGTGAGGATTGCGATCCAGTGGGCGGCCCTACGGACCTGAGCCAGGGCCAGGACGGTATTGACCAGTGCCCCGAGAAGGGGAAGGAGAATCACCAGCCATGCCATTTTCGGTATCGTCATGACCATTTCCTTATTCAACCTCGCATTTCGCTGAGCAGTTCGGCATCGAGACTTTGTTTTCGCCGGAAGATCAGGATGATTATTGCCAGTCCGACCGCGGCCTCCGCGGCTGCCACCGCCAGGAGCAAAAGTGCCAGGGCCTGTCCGTTCAACTGATTGTGCATCCGGCCGAAGACGACGGCGGCGAGGATCACCGCCTGAAACATGACCTCAGTTGACAGGAGCATGACGATGAGATTTCTTCTGGCGATGAATCCGATCAGTCCCATCGCAAAGAGGATTGCCGAGCTTACGATATAGGGCCATAGTTCATTGTGCATGTTTCACCTCGCTTTGCTCTGATGTTTTGGCGGTCGTCGGTCGGAGGGCGGCGATGGCTATTGCGCCGATAACGGCTGCCAGTAGCAGTGCGCCGGCAAGCTCAAGGGCGACGACGTAATCGATCAGGACGATTTGTCCGATCGCGGAGACGTTCGATTGCATCCACGCCGCAGGATATAGTGCTCTGTCGCCTGGCAGGAAGAGTACGACGCCGGATACAATGATGGAGCAGGTTACCGCCAGGAATGCCCGCGGCGGGTTGACGTAATAAATCGCCCGGCCCGGAGGGGGCTTGGCGAGCATGATTGCGAAGAGGTAGACGACGATGATTGCTCCGGCGTAGATCAGGATCATCGCGACAGCAAGAAACTGGCTGCCGAGCATGAGGACCAGTATCGAGGATGAGACGACCAACAGGACGAAATAGAGTGCGCAGTATAAGGTTCGCGGATGTGTGATTGTTTTGAAGCCGGCGACGAGGGCGGCGGCAGAGGCGATGGCGAAGACCAGATCGGCGAAATCGGCTTTGGGATAGCGAGTGATCCAGGCGTGCAGGATCAGGGCGAGTCCGCCGGAGACCAGTATGATCGCAAGCCTTCTGTGCCAGCCTTTTTGCTGGACTCCGACGAGATACATTCCTGCGGCAGACAAGATCAAAATGGCTGTGATGATTCCCGTCATTTTACGGTCAACTCCTGTGTTTCGTAGCCTGTGATTTTCGGAATGACCTGCGGTTTTTCTGCGATGGTCTGATCGTGCAGGTCGAGCAGCATATCGATATCAAAGAGCATGTCCTGCCGGGTATAGCCGATTGGATCGATGACGTAAGTCAGCTCGATGGCGGCGACTGGGCAGGCCTGCTCGCACATGCCGCAGTAGATGCAACGCAGTTCGTCGATCACAAAACTGATCGGATATTTTTCGCGGTCGGGCCAGGGTGCGGGAGCGCCGATGATTCTAATGCAGTGAGCTGGGCAGGTCGTTTCACACATCATGCAGGCGACGCATTTGACACGGCCCTGGGGGTCGCGATTGAGGCGGTGAAATCCGCGAAGGTTTTCCACGGACATTGTTCGATGTTCTTCTGGATACTGCACGGTGACCTTTCGCGAAAACATGTGTCGGAGGGTGGTGATCATCGCTTTGACGATGCCAGAGACGTAGATCGATTCGGCAGGCGTCAGCTGGGGGGGGCGGATCAAAATGATGTCTTTGTCGTCAACCATAATATCAATATCTCCTTATGTCGCAGTCCGTCGGCCGGCGAATCGACTTTGCATCAGTGCCGACAGGTACAGGACCGCCAGGATCAAAATATTGGCCAGGGGCATCCAGAATGTCCAGTTCAGCCGAAGAAAAACCAAAATGCTCGTTGCGGATAAAAGTAACAGAGTCAGCGGCGTGAGGCCGATCCAAGTCAGCCTCAATATCTGGTCGAATCGGAAACGGGGGAGCGTCCAGCGGACCCACATGAAGACGAAAATCAATAGGGCGATTTTGGCGGAGAAGATGATCAGTTTGAGGAGCGTCTGCGCGAGGCTGCCTTCGACAGCGGTTATCAGGAACGGCAGGTGCCAGCCGCCGAGGAAGAGGGTGACGATCAGTGCAGAGTCGGCGATGATGTGGGTGTATTCGCCGAGGAAAAACAGGCCGAACTCCATGGACGAATATTCCGTGTGGTAGCCTGCGACGAGTTCCTGTTCGGCCTCTGGCGTATCGAAGGGCAGACGATTGGTTTCTGCAAAGGCGCAGACCAGCATGATGAGGAATACACCCGGCTGGTAGAAGATCAGCCAGGAGTGGGCGAGCTGCTGGGAGATGAAGGTTTCGAGTTTTAGATCGCCGGCCATAAGGATCATCGCCAGGAGACACAGGCCGAGCGGGACTTCATAGCTGAGGATCTGAGCGGCTGATCGCAGGGCGCCGTAAAATGAATATTTATTGTTGGCGGACCAACCGCCGAGGATGATGCCGTAGACGCTTGCGGATGCGATCATGACGATGAAAACGATGCCGACGTCGAGGCCCGGCGCCACCTGTATGGGCACCTTGAGGTTCCAGTGTGCAAGAGTCAGGATTCCGCCGAAGGGGATGACCGCCAGGACGGCGAGTGCACCGAACATCGTGAGTATCGGTGCGAGGTAAAACAGGCCTCGGCCGGCCTGCGCGGGGATGAAATTTTCCTTGGCGAGGATTTTGATGCCGTCGGCGACCGCCTGGAGGATTCCGCGTGGTCCGACTCGATTGGGGCCCAGACGATTTTGCGAATAGGCGGCGATTTTTCGTTCAATCCAGATCAAAAACGGCACCGTCGTCAGCACTGCGCCGATGATCAAGATTCCCACTATGGCACTTGCGATCAACGACATATTTTACAGGCCTCGTTTTTAATGCAAGTTAATGAGACTCAATGAAACAGCCGCCCCAGTTTCGGCGGTTCGTATATGTCGAAACCGCCTAGAAATTCCGCTAGTTCGCTTCGCAAGATTTCCGCCCTGTATGTACCCTTTAACCCTACCATACGGGCAAGC
>CAYMXC010000009.1:10802-19880 GCA_964394135.1 uncultured Phycisphaerae bacterium | reverse complement strand
CTGTGAAGTTGATAAAGCGAGGCCATTCGTAGAGTTTTAGATGATCTCTTTTAAAAGTGCGAAAATTTACTAGACTGAGTACCTAATATTAAAACGAGTCCATTTCGCTTCAGGTATCATTTAATTGTCGGTCCCCACAGTCGATAATCCGCAGTGATCGGGGCGTGTCGTCTCTCGCAGTGACCGTCGGCGAACAGGCATTACTTCCTGTCCTAACATTATCGTACATTCCAGCAGGATGGCGATAGGCAATCCGGGTGTATTCCCACTGGCAAATACTGCCGCTGCCCTCAATAAGAAACTACTTGGCGATAGGGTTACGAATTTTGCTGTACTTAATCCCGACCCAACTCCACTCGTTGACCGGAATTTGAGTCCCATAGCTTATCTCACCATTGACCGCATAGGAAAGGCCGCCTTTACCGGCAATCCACCAAAACTTTTTGTACGCTTCGCCACTGAACATCTGCTCAGGTTCTGACGGACACCGGAAATACGGAATATCCATGGCATTGTTTCCTAGTGTGTCGGAGGCAAAGAGCCCCGGACACTTAGCGCCCCATACATTACCAGTATAGGTTTTAGGAAAAATATGGACCGACATTATTGCTCAAATAGGGCCAGCAACCGGCACTACTGTCCGAGGGGCAATAATCATTATAGTCCCTAATGTACATTAAACTGAAAATGCCGAGTTGCCTCAGATTGTTGATACAGGAAGCACTTTTGGCCTGCTCTCTTGCTGAACCCAGAGCTGGAAGCAAAATCGAAATCAGCACAGCATGATTTCAACAACCTGGCCTATGAAACACATAGTTTTGAGTCTTTACATGTTTGACCCCTAATGTCTGTCAGATTATTATGACACTCTGATCCTTAAAACCTGCGATTGGTCGTCATTGGCTTTATCAAAAACGAATTCGAAAGCGGCATCTGAATTCGCAAAAGCTTCCTGAATAGTGACTGCCTACGCTTTATCAAACGTTTTCGGAGATTCCAGATGCGAAAATCGGAATAAATACAAAATGTGACGATGATCTTAATAATCAATCATCGTATCGAGCAGGGCGACGGCACCGCCGAGTGAGGGAATATTAGAATGGAGCATGCTTATTCGAATATCCGTTGATGGAACATGAATGCTCAGCATGCTTTTTTTCGCCGAATGTAAAAGGACGCCAACTGCTTCGTCGCCTGCGAGTCTGATTCGATGATCTAGGACGACTACATCGGGGGCCAAAAGATTGACGAGTCCGCCTATAGCATTACCGAGATATTCAAAAGCCTCTTCAACAACTCTCTGAGCCAGCCGATGTCCCTCGGCTGACAATCGCAGAACATCGAGACCTGCAATTTTATCGGGTAGTTGCGATCGATCATCAGGGATTCTTTGCAGGAGATACTGATATTTTTGAGCAAGGGCCGGCATGGCGGCAATTGCCTCCAAACATCCTGCAGCGCCGCAGCGACAGGGGATCGGTTGATCGGTGACTTTCATATGGCCGAATTCCCCAGCCAGATATGAACGGCCTGTTATATAATTGCCCTGAAGTTTGATGCCGCAGGATATGCCGCTTTGATACTCGACATAAACAAAATTTTGGAAGGCATTTTTGAGTTCAAATCGATCCACTGCCCGGATGTTGGTGGTGTTTGTGTTAAGCAGCATGACCGGGATTTTAAATTCTTTTTCGATGATCTCGGTAATCGGGACTTGGGTCCAGTTGTCTAGAATGGAACTCATCAGGACCGTGCCGTTTGCCTCATCAATCACACCCGGATCGACGAAGCATATAGCCAGACATGGACCGGCAGAGGAAGGAATCTCCGATTGGCAACGTCGGATATATTCGATAAATGTTTTGATTCTATCGTGCCGGGTCATTGTTTTCAGAGGAAATGAATCTTGTTTCTTCAATATTGGTCCATAGGCTGTATTTAGGGCGATAGCACTTATCTCGTCAGGGCCATAATCAATTGACAGGCAATGTCCAAGATTTGGATTCAGACACAAAGCCCGTTTTCTTCGCGGGCCTGTATCATCGCCCATGGGGATTTCCAGGACGATCTGATCCGCCATCAGACGTGAAATGGTTCTGGAAACCGCCGCCAATGGTTGATTTGAGTATTCGACTAATCTGGATCGGGAAACTGGGCCTTGATCGCGAATGATATTTAGTAAAACTGATTGTGAATTACAATTGGCAATCTTGGGAATTCTTAATTTAATAGTTGACAACCTAATCACCTCTTTGTTATTCTAATTATAGTATTAGCTTAACATATTATATTTTATGGTCCTATTCCAGTCAATCTATAATAAAAGGTGATGAATAAATAAAGTAATTTGATGGGGCGTGATTGGTTGTGGATGAACCGCAGCCGGGCAAAGATTTGGTTCATATTCGGCTTTTGCGCATACTGGATAAAAGTGTGCGCAGTATCAAAGTGGTCGATGCGTGTTATTGATCAGTGAAAGCGAAACGAGTTATTCAATTCGATGCATAGGAGATATTATGGCAACGTTGGCGATAAAGGACGGCGATCCGGTGAGAACCGGTTCATTTCCTGCCTGGCCTGTTTTTGATTCGGAAGACGAACAGTTGCTCCGGAAGGTTTTTAACAGCGGTAAATGGTGGCGGTTTGCCTTTGGGCAGGGGGTGGACCTTGCGGAACCCGAACAGGGAGATCGCAGTCAGGTGGTGATGTTCCAGGAGGCCTTTGCCAAGGCTCATGACTGCAAATATGGAATTGCCGCGGCCAATGGGACCGGAACGCTGGAGATGGGGATTCGCGCCATGAATCTTGGAGTTGGCGATGAGATTATCGTTCCGGCGTACACATATGTTGCCAGCGCCACGTGTATTCTGCAGAACAATCTCGTTCCGATTTTTGTAGACATTGATCCGAATACCTACAATATTGATCCGAACCGGATCGAGGAGGCGATTAGTGATCGGACAAGGGCGATCATGGCGGTGCATTTCGGAGGCCAGCCGGCGGACATGGATCGGATTCGTGAAATTGCGGATAAACATCATCTGGCGATTATTGAAGATGCGGCACATGCACATGGTTGTGAATGGAAAGGCCGAAAGGCAGGATCATTCGGTTTATTCGGTTCGTTCAGCTTCCAGGCCAGCAAGAATATGACCTCCGGTGAGGGCGGGATTGTCTGTACCAACGATCGGAATCTGGCGATTGAAGTCGAAGCCCTGATGTGGGCTGGTCGCAAAGTGGGACGGCCGTGGTATGAATTTCATCGCGTGGGGTGGAATTATCGTTTGACGGAATTTCAAGCGGCGATTCTACAGGGTCAATTAAAACGGCTTTCAGAACACAATCGACATCGGCAGGAAATGGGAGCTTATCTGTCATCCCGATTGAGTCGGATTGAAGGATTTCGACCGTTGGCTGTGGATCCACGTACCACCATGCATGGTTATCACATTTACATGGTTCGTTATGATGAAAAAATCACAGGGTTGGCGCGAAAAAAATTTCTTGAAGCCCTTAACGCCGAAGGTGTGCCGGCAACGGGAGGATATGCTTTTGCATTGTATAAAAACCCGATGTTCCTGAACAAGCAGTTTATCAATGGATCGTTCCCGTTGGGAACACCATATCACGACGACATCGACTATGCGGCGTTTGAGAAAAAATGTCCGGTATCGGAACGAGCCTGCAGCAGTGAAGCCATCTGGCTGCCGCAAAATGTTCTGCTTGGAAACCAGCAGGACATGGACGACGTAATCAATGCGGTTAAAAAAGTATTGGATCATAAAAAAGAACTTCAAGGTTAACGGGGTGAAATCATGAGTTGGTGGACGAGACAGCCTTTGCGAATTATTGAAATATGTAACGCCTGGGATCTAAACAAAATTTCTCTTGCCCAGGAAGTAAAAACTGTCTCAAGGCTTGGCGGAAATGTCCAGCATTTTCATTGCATGACGATGAGCAATGAAAATGATTCCGGTGGGCTGAACGAAAATGGATTTTTCTTTTCAACTTCACTTGCAAAGAAGAAAAATCCTGATCGGCTGAAGGAATATCTGCCGCTCGCTCATAAAAAAGGTATTCGAGTCATTGTATATTTTAATGTTCACTGGTACAGCCGAAAGTTTGGATTGTCGCATCCCGATTGGCTGCAGATTCGTGAAGACGGTAAGTCGGTAGATGACGTGTATACGACCGGAACATCGTTTTGTATCAACAGCGGCTATCGGGAGTGGGTGTTCCAGATTCTTCGTGATTTATGCGAATACGATATCGATGGGATATTTTACGACGGACCGATTTTTTTCCCGAATTCGTGTTATTGTGAAACCTGCCGTCAACTGTATCGTGAAAAAACGGGTCGAGTTCTTCCCAAAAAATCGGAGATGGCTCATTCGGAGTGGCCAAGCCTCGTGGAATTTCAGTCCGAAAGCATGTCAAGGTTTCTTGCGGACTCAGTTGCGATCATCAAGGGGAAAAATCCTGAAATATTGCTTTATATGAATGGAAACAGCAACTGGGCTTATTGGCCGACGGGACGCGATAATACGAAAATCATCTCGCATACCGATATGCTCGGTGCGGAAGGCGGATTCCTCTATGGCGATTTAAATGAGATTTGCATTTATAAACCCGGAATGACGGCGAAATTCCTTAGCTCGCAGTCGAAAGGCAAGCCGACGGTTGTCTTCGACTGTGCCGGACACAAAAGCTGGTCGTGGTATCTATTGCCCGAAGCGGAAATTCGAATGCTTCTGGCGGAAACGCTCGCGGGCGGCGCCAATTACTGGCTGGCGGTTTTCCCGGATGACATAAAACAGCCGGAACTGAAGGTAATAGCGGAATATGGCCGGTTAATCAAAAAGAATCCGGAGCCGTTTTATCAAAGTCAATCAATGGCGAAGGCGGCTTTGCTCTGGCCGAATCGCGGATGTAACGTCTATGAGGGAACATCTATCCCTGTTACCGATTTTACGAAGAAAATTGATGCCAGGGGAGTCGGGGAACTGGTTGGTGAGTTCAACGGATTTTATGAAGCATTGGCTCGATCTCAGGTGCCTTTCGATGTGATCGATGAAGATAGCCTTGAAGATTTATCGCAATACAAGGTTCTTATTCTTCCGAACGCACCGGCTTTCTCTTCACAGGCTATCAAATCGATTGAGAAGTTTGTGCGAAATGGAGGAACGCTGATCGCGGACTTTGAGACATCTCTTTACGATCCTTCGGGAAAACAGCGGAAAGATTTTGCACTGGGCGACGTGCTGGGCGTGAAGTACGATCAGGAAAATTTCGGTCCGATGAACTGGGATTATGTTACATCGGAGGCGAAGGTAAGCGATGCCATAGTGAAAGATTTTACTCGCAGAAAAAAATATATTCCAGCCCCTCAGTACGGCATTCGTGTTAAGACGACAACCGGAAATGTTCTGGTATTTTACTGCGGTCGGCTCAGCGGCTGTTACGAACATACGCCGGAAATTTCCTCGACGCCGTTTATGGTTTCGAATCGCTATGGGAAAGGAAAGGTGTACTATCTGGCAGGGACGTTCGGAGCAGCCATAAACAAGTTCCGTTTTCGTGAATATCTGGCCTTGGTTAAAGCGATGGTTTCTCAAACCGTAAAGCCTCAGATTCAAATAGAAAATTCTCCCTGGGTGGAGGTTAGCCTTCGAGAAAAGGGCGGAGTATCTTATCTACATTTGATCAATCAAACCAGCGGTGTAAAACGACCTTTGACAGAAATTCATTCGCTCAAGGATGTCAAAATCCATTCAAGAATGTCTGTACGATCGGCGCGATCGTTGCAGCTTGAGAAAAAACTGAAAGTCACGAAAGAGCATGACGGAGTCGTTTTCGTTCTGCCGAGGCTCGATGACTACGATGTGATTGAGCTGCAACAGTAAGGATAACATGCATATGAAACCGAATTTAATCGTTATCGATTCTTCGGCTCGATTAAAAAATGGCTTTCACTCTAGCGACATTAAGGAAATTTTAGATCGGATGGACAAATCCGATATTCATCATGCGGTGATCGCACCGTCTGACGAACAGGTGGCGGTATATAACAAGGAAGGAAACGACCAGATTCTTGATCTTGTTATGCAGTATCCGGATCGGTTTACCGGCTTGGCAACTGCGAATCCATGGTATGGTCGAAAAGCCCTGGATATTTTGAAACAGGCCTTCGACTCGAATTTGCGTGGATTGTATCTGCATCCCGGCCGGCAGGGATTTCATTTGACCGAATCGGTTCTCCGTCCATTGATCGAATTATGTGTCGAATATCACAAGCCTGTTTTTTCGCATATGGGAACGCCGATCTGTTCAATGCCCTTTCAACTGGCGGAACTCGCTCGGCAATATCCCGAAACATCATTTATTCTGGGACATTTTGCTTATACCGATTTTGCGGGATACGATGTGATTCCTGCAGCGAAACAAACATCGAATCTTTACGTGGATACCTCGTGTGTCTGTTCGAATTGCATCAAGGCAGCAGTGAATGAACTCGGTGCGGAAAGAGTTCTGTTTGGTTCCGGTTATCCACGTTCCATGCCAGGGTGGGAAATGGAAAAAATGAAAAATACCGGATTATGCGGCGTGGAATTCAAAAAAGTCATGAGCGAAAATGCCCGACAGTTATGGGGAGTTACGATATGAAAATCATCGATGCACACACACATTTCCCCGGCTACTGTCTTGGTGATAGTCCTCGTACGATCGAATCCATTCGAGAAGAATTCATGACTGCCGGTCTGAGCGGTGCTTGGTTGTTTACAACGGATGGATTGATTCTCGATTGCGAGAAACATAACGACATTCTAGCAGAAGTGGTCTGCAATCATCGAGATTTCTTCGTGCCGTTCTGTACTGTAAATCCACACAGAGGTGCGGAGCAAGCCATTATGGAACTGGAACGATGCAAGAGCCAACTGAAAATGCCTGGTGTGAAGTTTCACCCTTGGCTTCAGGCCTTTTCCATGACAAATCCTTCCGTAGTTCCGATCTTGAAACGGGCGGGTGAATTGCATATGCCGGTGATCTTCCATGATGGAACACCGCCTTACAGCTCACCTTTGCAAATCGCAGCGGCAGCTGAAAAAGTGCCGGAAACGCAGATCATTCTCGGTCACGCCGGGCTGGATGACTTGTATGAAGACGCCATTCTGGCATGCCAGCGACATGAAAATATTTATTTGTGTTGTTGTGCCAATAGTTGCGGCGTTATCGAGGAAATTGTCAGACGGTCTCCGATAGATCGGTTGCTTTTTGGTTCAGATGGTGGATTTATGCCGCGATTGGTTGAACTGGCAATTGCCAAATTTCATGAAATAAAAATCCCTCCATCAACCTTGGAAAAAATATTTTTCAAGAACGCACTTAATTTGTTTCCATTGTAAAATGCATAAAACTGGACGAGGATACGAATGGCCCGACGAATACGAGCAGGACGATGAGGTGGTTTGTCGTGGAATACGCCCTGATGATTGCGATATTTCTTTGTTTAAATAGTATTGGACAGAAGCTCAAATGGATCAAGGAATGTCATTGATACCGGTCGTCGAATTGTTTGTTCCGATCTCGGCGTTGGGATTTCTATTTGTTTTCATGAACCGGTAACCTTTAACGATTTTCTGGAATTTGGTTTTGCAACGACTGTAATTATTTTACTCGGCAAGTGACGGAGCTTGATCATGGTGAAAAAGGATGCGTTTTCGGATTTATGGTACGATACTGGTGCATCGGCTATGTACGGTTTTGTTATCGATCAACAACTGCAAGAGAAAATCAACCGCCAGGAGAAAAACTACTGGGATGTTTATCTGGTGGAAATTAATAACCTGATTGGTGCACGCGGAGCAGTTTTAAATCTCTGTGATCTGGACGAAGGACGAATACTTGAAAATCTCAAGACACTAGTGATCGGCTGCCAAAGCGGCCGCGAACTCTCTGTGACGGCACGAGAAAACGTCAAACGATGGGTTGCCCGTGGGGGCCTGCTGATCGGATTCGGTCTTATAGGCATGGATGAGGTTTTCGGAATAAAGTCAGTAGGGGAAATTAAACAGATTCCGGATGACTACGCTGTCGCAGGATATTTTGATCTTCGTCCGCATCCGATTACGCATGAAATCCATCCTTTCCTTTTTGAAGAGCAAAAACTGTTAATCCTTTCCGATATTCAAACAATCAATTTGAATGGTGGAATTGAACTTGCCAGGCTTCATGATGTCGACGCCAAGGAAACTTCATATCCAGCCATCACCTGGCACGCCTTCGAAAAGGGCTATGCCGGTTATTTTGCATTTGATATCGCCAAAACGGTTTGGTTGCTGCATCAGGGCAGGCCAACGTCTCATATCCCGGAAAATCGTTTTCATCCCCGTCCGCCGGATATGACTGTCATCGGAAAAAACTCTACGAAGATTCCATATGCTGATGAGATATGCTTTATTCTTCAGAATATGATCGCTCAGAATCCTCAGCCGTTTATTTATCAACTGCCGCCGCAAAACGGTAAAATGGCTGATGCGCTTTTATACTGGGGCGGAGACGAATATGTCGGTCCCACGGAATTGAGTCTGGAAGCATCGGACTGGATGCGGCAGCAGGGACTTCCATATCACATCAACATCCAGGAAAATCATCCTATGACTCCCGAAGAATTTCGTCACATCACTGTTGATAACGGTCATGAAATATCGCTCTTTTATCACACGGAAGAAAAAAATGAGTTCAAAATGACTGAGGAAATGTACCTCAGACAAAGTGATGATTTCGAAAAAAAGGTGGGGTATCGTCCTTGTGTCACTGTCAACTCGGTTACGCGGTGGAATCACTGGGCCGGGGCTGCCAAGTGGATGCTCCGGGCCGGAGGAAAGGCAGATAATTCTTTTACATCAAACACTCTTCAACTTGAACATCCTCTGGCAAATGGACCGACGTTTGGCTTTGCTTTTGGTACCAGCTTTCCTTTCTACTTCTACGATGATTATAAAGGCAAAAATAAAAAAATCGAGTTCATGGAGCAGCCTATAGTTTGCTATGAAATCGTTAATCGCGGATCACTTCTCG
>CAYMXC010000009.1:0-10792 GCA_964394135.1 uncultured Phycisphaerae bacterium | reverse complement strand
AATTTTCCACTTGAGATGTCAATTCGATATCACATGACTATGAATCTGTTTTATCATCCTGTCTATATCGCGAAATATCCTAACTGTCAAAAGGCCATTCAGGAAATCTTAAAATATATCCAGGATTGTCATGCGAATGTGGTGCATATGGGCAATGATGCTCTGGCCAAGTGGTGGGAAGAACGTTCGCAATCATCGCTGGATGGAATTGTGGTAAAAAATGACGAGATCAGCTTCGATTGTGATTGTAGATATAAAAACGGAATGGTCGTTAAATTTCTCTTAAAGCGAACGTTGTTGCAGGTGTTTGTAGACGGTCGATATCCGGCGGATTATGAAATACGAAAAGAATTCGCAGGCAACTGGCTGTTCCTGACCGTCCCATTCGGAAATCATAGCATAAAGCTTCAATTTGCATAAATGAAATGAAAGGTTACTTTATGAAAAAAATTCGTTTGGCTCTCGTCGGCTGTGGTAAACGAGGAGTCAATGTTTCGCATGCGTTCAAAGCACACACTGAATGTCAGATTACGACCGTGATGGATCGTTTTCTGCCGATTGCTGAAAAAGCAGTTTCAGCTTTAGGGCTCACCGATGCGCAAGTATACACAGATTATGATCGAATGCTGAATGAAGCTCCGATCGATGCGGTTTTTATTGCCTGTGATCCTCTTGTGCAGGTGAATATGGCCTGCCGTGCCATGGAAGCAGGCAAGCATGTCTGCACTGAAGTTCCCGTAGCCTTTACGCTCGATGAGTGCTGGAACCTCGTTAAGACTGTCCAAAAGACAAACATGAAATATCAGCCGATGGAACAGACACGATATTGGGGATTCATCGATTACTGGAAGCAGATGCACGAGCGAGGGGAATTTGGGCATATATGTCTGGTTCAGGGTGAGTATGTTCACTATGAACAAAACTGGGATTGCTGGACGGACCTTAAAACTGGTGAAAGGATTATGACAAATTCAAAACCCGCCGATCGAAAATGTGAGGAACGCTGGCGTCACAAACTCCTGGCAGACCCCATTTACTATCTGCCGCATACATTAAGTCCGCTTTTAAAGATTCTTAACGATCGTGTTATCCGGGTTTCCTGTATGGGGACACGTAAACAGAGTTATACGTATACTGACGAAAATTTACCGTGGAGCGATATCCAGTATGCTTTGATGCATACGGAAAAAGATACGGTGATGCTCGTCGGAGCGGGCTTTAGTCTGCCACATGTACCTCGCGGACCATTAGCCGCTCATTGGTATGAACTTCGCGGAACGCGCGGCAGCGTTTCTTCTCCACGACATAAGACCGACGGTTTTCGGTTTTGGAAACAGGGGATGAGCATCTATCAGGAAGCGGACCTTTCGCCTGCTCCTTTGGATGCCGATGTTCTGCAGGCTCAAAGTGGTCATGGCGGAGCTGATTTTAAACCAGTGGATACTTTTATTCGTTCGATTTTAAACGATACAACTCCACCTATGGATGTCTATCTGGCGGTGGAAACAGCCGCCCCGGCTATCCTTGCCGCTCAGTCCGCTCGTCAAGGTGGAGCTTTACTTGATGTTCCTGATTTTCGATCAAAATAAATAAAAGATAATATATATAAATAATAAATATTTTGCTTGCCGGAAACTTAATCTTTTTCAGTCGTTTTGATTCCATAAAATTCAAACTCCGATGGTTTGTCAGAGAGGATTCTTTAATTTTCTTCCAGTCTAATCCGAATTTTGTGTTTTTCATGCGGAACTATACCCAAAAAACTCTTGACAATATGGTACAGAAGGTTATAATCGGTATATGATTAATCGATTGTCCATATATGAGCAATGGTTTAATCAATAGGAATTCAGTTCTTATGGGTAATGTAACCTTAAAAGATATTGCGTTGAAGGCCAGAGTGACCGTACCAACGGTATCTAAAGTTCTCAACAAGTCTACAGGAACCGTTCGTGTAAGCCCCGAGACTCGGACGACTATATTGGAAATTGCTCGGAATCTGGGGTATCGTCCAAATCATTTGGCTCGGGGATTGCGTACGAACAGAACTGCTTCCCTGGGGCTGATCGTGGGGGGGCTGGTGACCCCCGTTCGGGTTCGGTGTATCGAGCATTTGGAGGATCTGGCCCGTCGGCAGGGTTTCAGTGTGATGATCGGGTCCAGTGAGGGCAGTGGCAAACAAGAGGCGGCTTATGTTCGGGAGTTTCTAGCACGCCAGGTCGATGGACTGGTCATCGCCTCCAGGGGCCATGATTTCGATAACGAGCATCTGGTCGAACTGGCCAAAAAACGGTTTCCGGCCGTCATTATCGAAGTGGAAGTTCCAGGAGTGGATGTGGCCCAGGTAGTGGTAGATATTAAAGAAGGATCACGTCTCTTGACAGAGCATCTTTTATCGCTGGGACGTTCGCCGGTTTTGATGGTGGTTCGATCGGTAAACCTCAGCGTTCGGGATCGCTTGGAGGGTTTCCGGCTGGCCTATCAGCAGGCAGGCCGGAAAGATGCCGAAGATCATATCTTTTATATTAACGAGGAGGGAACTGAAATCGAAATGAACTGGAACAACCCCTGGGCGAAGATCGGCTATGAAGCGACAGCCAGGATTATGAAAAATCGGCCGGAAACCGATGCTGTCTTTGCCAGTAATGATCAGGTCGCCATGGGTGTACTGGGGGCTTTGGCCAGACTTGGCAAAAAAGTACCTTCTGACGTTGCAGTAGCTGGTTTTGATGGAATACCCGAAAGTGAATATTACTCCACTCCACTGACAACGGTGCTCCAGCCACAGGAAATGATCGCCGAACAAGTGGTTAAAATAATGCATGAATTATTAACAAACGTAAATGCTTCCCCGAACAAAGTTGTAATTAAGCCACAGTTGATAGTGCGACAGTCTACAATTGGATAAAAAGAGTGAGGAGATATCTATGAAAATCAAGGTCCGCTCGACCGGTTTCACATTGATTGAATTGTTGGTGGTGGTAGCGATCATCGCGGTTCTGGTTGCAATATTGCTCCCCGCTTTGGCCAATGCACGTGACGCTGCCCGCCAGACGGTATGCCTGAGCAATCTGAAGCAGCAGGGTTTGGGCGTGCAATTTTATCTGGAGGATAATCGGAATTATTTTCCGCCTTCATTGGGTCCAGGCACTGGGTCCCCGTATAAACCAGGTTGGCTGAACTGGGCCGAGCGGTTAAATGTCTACATAAAAAATACGACAATTTACCGGTGCCCTTCGGAAACCGTAGCTTCGTTTAAGTATGTCGATGCCCCAATCGAGGTCGACGGAAGTTACTATATCCATTACGGGTGGAACTTCGTCTTTCTGACCTTTGGGGGAAATTGGATGTCGAGTTTTATCTCTAGTTACAATCCAATGCGGAGCCGGCCCTTGAGCTACGTCCGTGAACCGGAGCGCACAGTGATGGTGGCTGATGCGGTCAATTACGTTACGACGCCCTATCTTCTGGGCGGGTTGGGCCCTGCTGCACGGCACGGGAAAAAAACAGACCTTTTATGGGTTGACGGCCATGCCGAACCGAAGGATTTCGTCCGCATTGCCAGTGCCCTGGCCCCCGATCCCGTCGTCTGGCCGCTGTGGAGCAATTTTGGAAAGCAATAACGCTGGAACGTTTCAGCTGTTATGTGTTTGAGAAGGTAAAAGTGAGTTTTTTTGGAAAGGAGAAAACATGAAGAAGAAGCTGTTGGTTGTGTTGGTTAGTGGCTTGGTCATAGCCTCAGTGGCTTCGGCCTCCCCCTTTGTAGAGAACTTCGACGGAGGGTTAAGTCAATGGACGACCTACGTATCGGGAGGCGGTCCCAGTACCGGCGTAACCGTTGCGGATTCCGCCGTTACGTGTCTGGTGGAGCCGACCGGTGGGGCGTCGGTTGGTCTGGCATGTATTACCACTAACCAGTCGTTTGCAATCGGTTCCGGCTTGGATGTCACGGCAAGTGTGAAATTCAGCCAATGGATGCCCGGCGCTACCAGTCTCTGGTATTATCGGCCCTATTTCGGCCTGGTAAATGCGGATAACAATTCATATGGAATTGTGGTGGCCGCGTTTAATACCCGCGGCAATGCCGCCGGACCGGTTAGTGTCTATGCCCATCAGGGTTCCGATGTTCTGACCCTGGTAGACACGGTTTCGCCAGTGTCGATGGTTCAGTATTATACGTTTGCTATTCATGTTCTGCCGACCTCGGCGTCGGTGGTCGTTTACGATGGTTCCACTCCGGTTTATGCCCAGAGTTACACCTATGATCCCATGAGTAATATAAAAATCCAGATCGGTGCGGGAAATAACGCGTATTATCCCTGGACCCAGATGTCCTGCGATTTTGTCCAGGTTGTCCCTGAACCGTTCACAATTGGCTTCATGACACTGGGTGGCTTGTTGTGTGTTTTGAAACGAAAACGCTGATCTTTTTCACAAAGGGTCGCCCTTCGGCGGGACGGCCCTTTTATCTACCATACGTATCCGTTTTATAAAGGAGATTATTATGAGGACATGCAGGGTCTGTTTGGTGATGTTTGGGCTGGTTCTTATATTAGCGACGCAGTCAAGTTATGGCGCTACATTATTGAGTGATTCTTTTCCGGGTTCAACGTTGGACGAAACTAAATGGGTTTCGGTCGTTCCGACCAACTGCGAGTACGCGGTCGTTCAGAATAACGGCGGAGCCGCATATGTGTATGCGTATAATAACCAAGGCAACTGGCGGGTGGTATCATCTTTGACGACCGTGAACAGCTTTTCCATAGGCAGCGGTTTAAGGATCACTGCGAAATTGATGTTTCCGAAATGGGGCAACGGAGTGAGCAGTACAAGTATGGACTGGACCCTCAGGCCGAGTTTGCGGATCCTGAATTCCGACACCGGAATCGAGCAAGTGGTTATATTCTCTCCCTTTGCCAATAATGCAACCGAAGGAGTAATGGCCACCGGGTATCAAAGCAGTGGGACGATGCAGTACCATACCTCGTCTTCAGCACTGAGCACAAGCACCTGGCGCATCCTGGAGTTAAATCTCTATCCGACGTCGTTCACCTACAAACTCTACAACCTGGACGGCACGTTGGTGGACAGCTGTGAAGAAAGTTATGATACGATCAGTCAGGTAAAACTGCAATTTGCCGCCTCCATTGGCCTCAATTGGCCGTCGAGCTGTATTTATGGCGATGATGTCGTAGTCGAGGATCTTCCGGTGGCCGCTCCCGTCATGAGTCCGGGCAGTAAATATATTACCGTGCCGACTTCGGTAGAGATGCACTGCGATACACCCGGCGCCGAGATATTTTACACGACCAACGGCGATACTCCGACGACCGCGAGCTTCCACTACACGAGTGCCATTACCGTCAACCCCGGAACGACAGTCAAGGCGATTGCCGTGGTCGGCAGCTGCTCCAGCGAGGTGACGACAGCGACGTATGCCGTATTGGCCGATCCTCCAGAAGCTCTGCTGTTCCTAGAAGATTCTTTCCCGGGCACGACGCTGGACGAAACGAAATGGGTTTCGGTCGTTCCGACCAACTGCGAGTACGCGGTCGTTCAGAACAACGACGGAGCCGCATATGTGTATGTCTATAATAACCAGGGTAACTGGCGGGTGGCTTCCTCGCTGACGACCGTGGATAGCTTTCCTATCGGCAGTGGTCTAAGGATAGCTGCGAAACTGATGTTCCCGATGTGGGGCAACGGGGTCAGCAGCGAAAATATGGACTGGACTCTCAGGCCCAGTTTCAACGTCATAAACGCCGATACTGGGAACGAACAACTTGTATTATTCTCCCCATTTGCCTACAACGCGGTTGAGGGTGTGATGGCCACTGCGTATCTGAACAGCGGAGTGCTACAATCCCGCGTCACTTCCAACGCCTTGAGTACCAGTACCTGGCGGACGCTGGAGTTGATCCTACATCGGACTTCTTTCACTTCCAAACTCTATAATGCGGACGGATCCCTGGCGGACAGTTGGTCGGGCACCTATGACGCGGTCGATAATGTGAAACTGCGGTTTTTGGCCTCGACAGGACTAAATTGGCCGTCCAGTTGTATTTATGGCGACGATATCGTTGTCGAGCAGGCCCCTGCCGCAGCTCCGGTCTTTAATCCAGCCGGGCCGGTAATTACCGGGCCGACAGAGGTGACGATCACTTGCGATACGCCGGACTCGAGTATTTTCTATACACTCAACGGCGATACCCCGACGACCGCTAGCCTGCCCTATACAGGTGCCGTGACCGTCAATCAGGGAACCACGTTAAAGGCGATCGCTGTGGCCTACGGGTATGCCCGCAGCCCCGTGACCAGCGTGACATATACCGCTCCGCTGACAGTCCTGGATACGATCACCTGGCCTTTTGATGTCACTGTCAATAACGGTGGATCAGTTTATTGGACTTCCCTAACCGCGATCAACCCCACTTGTACTCACTACGATTACAGTTACGAAATCACTAAGGTGGAAGTCAAGATACTTGCAACCTGGGTAGATATTACATCCCAGATTACCGAAGGGCTGACGGGTTCAGGGTCGGTGGACAGTACCGTTCCGTTCGATGTTATTCCAGAGCAGGTGGTAGGCGGAAGTTATAACGGAACGGACTTCTCGGCGACCATTCATGGATATGTCGATTCCAGCGGATATCTGCACGTGGATGTGACGAACGTCGATCTCGGTATAGTTTCCAAGGCAAGAATCACCGGATCTGTTACGATGACAGGCAGTGCATCTGTTGGAACCACCGCCCCGATACTGGTGGTATTACCTGGTAGTCGATCGGTAGATTATGTTGCCGGCTCGACAACCTTTGATGTCACCAACGCAAGCCAGGGTTCGATGGCATGGTCGGCCCAGGTTATCACCGGCGGAAGTTGGCTGTCAATCGCTTCAGGCTCGGACAGCGGTACGAACGCCGGAACGATTACCGTTAACGTCCTGGCCAATACCGTTCCAGTGGATCGGATCGGAACGATTCGAGTTACTGCCACTGGCGCGACAGGCAGTCCGAGGGATATTACAGTCGTCCAGGCCGGGGCGCCGCTCATACCGGGTGACGCCAATAAGGACGGCAAGGTCAATGTCGTCGATCTGGGTATCCTCGCCACGAACTATGGCAAGACCTCAGGAACGAGCTGGGAAACCGGCGACTTCAATGATGACGGCAATGTCAATGTTGTCGATCTGGGAATCCTGGCAACCAACTACGGCGCAGGTACCGGTAGTGCCCAAGATACCAAAGCTCTGGGCGAGACAACCGAAGAGGATCAGGATGATCTGTCCGCTATATCTCCTCTGGGTTGTAGCTCGGCGGGCCTGCCGATGATTGCAGGATTGCTACTGATGAGTATTCTTCTCGTAAAACTGGATGAGTAGGAATTTATCATATATTGTCACGGCTCGCTTCGCTGCGGGCCGTGGCATTTGGCTGGAAGTAAAAATAGCTTGGGTCTTATTTGTGCACGGTTATTAAGTATCTATACGGGACTGTGCAATCACTGAACTGACGTATTATATGGGCTTTCCATCCAGTGATAGGTCTGGATTTGTGAAATATCCTCATAAAGACTAAAATTAAAACAAGCCTCACTCGATTAAATAAGGAGTTAACATGCCGGTTCGCTGGATTTCCTGGATCATTTTCAGTTTTTTTCTCGTCACTGTAAAAAGTTCTGTAGGTCAACTTCCACACGAAAAACGGCCGGAGAATCTGCAATGGTCGCTGCCGCTGGTTATCGAGGCCGGCAATACCACGCTGGAACCGGGAAGTTTGATATCGGTGGGCAAGGGCGTCGCGAATTTCAAGGCCTTGGCCGAGCGTGGAATACTCCCACAGACCTTGGTCGTTCTGTTTTGGGATCCGGACCGCAGCGAGTGGGTGAAAATCCCTCAAGCTCGGATCGACGCTTTGCCCTACAGCCCGTTCATGTCGCCTGGAACCATCTATTTTAAACTGCAGCGGAAAATCGAGCCACTGGCGACAGATCGGAATTATCTCCTGGCTTCGGCAGGGAAAGCCCAACGGAACAGTTGGCGTGAGTCTACGGAAACGGTGGCGATAGATCGAGTCTTTCAGATGGCGGAGACACCATCCAAGGCCGAGAAGGGATGGACGCTTGAGGGCTTGGCTCAGGCAAAAGCAAATATTATCGCCGATCCGTCTTCCGGAACGATCGAGGTTAGCTATGATGGAAATGCGCAGACCTCTTCGGTCACAGTCTACAGCAAGCCCATGCCGGTTCCTGCCGGACGCCTAATTTCTGCCGAGGCTGTCTATCAAGTCACCGAGATTCCGGAGTGCACGATGGCGTCTTTACCCGGTGAGAAATTAATCCAGTACCCCGGCCACGCGGAGGCTTTTCTGACCGCGATCGTTTGGGGCGTAGCCTTTAAAGACGCCAACGGAAAACCGGTGATCGGACCGGCCCTCTGGTCGATGGAACGATTGAAAATGGAGGCCCCTCTGACTCTCAGCTCTACTTTTAATGTGCCTGCCGAAGCGGCGACCATGCAGGTGCGATGGATATTTCAGGGCAAGGGAAAAATCCGATTGAATATCCACGATCTGATTATTCGAACCCTACCGGCTTTGCCGGCGGGGGAGTACAACATCTACGAAGATGGAAAAGTCACCTTTCCTCAGATCGAAATAACACAGCCCGGTCCGTCCGTCCGCTTGAAACCCAATCCATCGCTATGGTTTTCAAAGTCCTTTGACTCGCTAAGTCCGGAAGAAAAAAATATTCTGGCCGACGGCATTGCCTTCCTGAAACCAGCTTTTGGGACCGCGAAAACTCCGGCCGGGTCCGCGATACGCGTCGGTCTGCTTGCTGATTTACTGGAATTCCCGCAAAGCGTGCGAAAAAATTCCCAGTTGCTTCAACGGGTTGAACAATTGCCTGATGATGGGTATCTCCTGAATATCGCACAGGATCAGATTCTTGTGTTGGGGCGGGATCGGCGGGGTGCGTTCTACGGACTGCAGGAACTGGGCGAGCGGATCAAGCTTGCCAGCGAACAATCCGGCATCAAACCCGCACTCATCATCGACTGGCCCGAACTGCCCCTGCGGATGGTTCACCAGCTTGCCTACTGGATCGATGTGAAGAACCCGAAGGAATACTATGGACGGTGGATCCCCCAGCTGGCTAGGCTGCGCATCAACGCCTTTGCTTTCGACGTCAGGGAAGGTTGGTACCGCCTGGATAACAAAGAGGTGCGGGACTATTGGACCTGGCTGTTTGCCTTCTGCAGGCAGTGGCAGGTGACGCCGGTGCCAATGGGGTACAATTTCCGAAATCCTATCCCGGTACCCGAAGGACTGCAGTGGCTGGCTTCAAAATGGATGGAAAATGAACCATATACCCTCGTGGCGGAAAAACCGGTTCCTATCAAAAATAAAACTGACGGGTATTATGCCCGAGGATCCGATCTGAAAACCACAGGGTTTTATCCCGATCTCCTAGGCCGCTACCCCATCATCCCGATGCTGGAGGCGTCCAATCCGGTCATCGCTACCAGTGCCGATGGAAAAACAACCTATACTCTCGGCAGAGACTTTGTGATCGAGGGAAAATATCAGTGGAATCCAGGCCTGAAAACACGCATCCCCAGCGCGGCGTTGAAACTCACGCAACCCTTTACGATCTGCCGGACGAAAAATAGCCGCGTTCCCAGCGGCTCGAAGATATTATTAAGTTATAATTACCTCTACCGTCAGCGAGGCTGGGCGAATGAGGATTTCAGCACATGCATCAGTGAACCGCAGGCGGAACAACTGACTGCAAAGGCACTGGCGGACACCATACGCCTGTTTGAACCCCAGATCATTCACCTCAATCAGGATGAAATCAACGGTATCGGCCGCGATGGTCGGGATCGATTGCTAATGAAAAAATACAACCTCACTCCGAGCCAACTCTTTGCAAACCACCTCAATCGTCTTCGCGACAGTGTCCGTCAGGCCGGGTCCGATGCCCCCTTGCTCGTTTGGGATGACGGCCTCAATCCACTTCACGGCGGGCTGATGCTCACCTATAACGGGCCCTATTATACCTTCGATGCCCCAGATTACATGTCGCCCAAGGATTTTATCATCAATGTCTGGTGGTATGGCGAGGGTGGAAACGCGATCGGTGATTGGTTCCTGAAACGCCGATTTCCTATCGTCGGAAGCTCCACCGAAAGCCGTGACCAGATTGTCGCCTGGTGCTATTTCCTGGCCGATAGAAAAATTAGTTATCCAACTTTGATAAAGGGTATGTTCATGACCGCCTGGAAAGATCCAAACTTCACAATCTTCCTCGCCCGACGTGACCTTGCCCGCCTCGCTTGGAACTGTGGACCCTGGACCCGTTTCGATAACGGAGTTCTGTGCATCTATGATCTTTTCTATAAGCCGGTATCAGCGAAAGTGGATCAGCGAATAATACCTCTAATGCCGGCAAGACCCCAAAAAGATGACTGGAATGCTTGGCAGGCAGGTTATATTTATACGACAACGCTTCCGCCTCTTATTAATAATTGCCCAAATATGAAAATTACAAATGAAGCCGGATATCATTCTGCAAAATCTATTATTTCACAGTAAAGTTGTTCTTCCTGTCATGGTGGTCGGGTGTGTTGGTGAGTCTAAATATGCCTGCTCTCGGCCGGTAGTGTTATAGCAACTATCCAGAGCAAAAGGCCACTGTACTGCGGATTGCTGCACTACGGTGGAGACTATGACCAAAGAGATCATTATGCAATACATTGAGAAGCAGAAATGGTATGGGGATGGTGAAA
>CAYMXC010000008.1:0-20192 GCA_964394135.1 uncultured Phycisphaerae bacterium | reverse complement strand
GAAATGCCCAGCGGAGATTTTTTATCGCTCGGAGTAAGGTCCAGGCGAGAAAAAAGAGGATGAAATAGAGGAAAAAATCGAGCGAGTTAAACAGCATGAATTATTCCTCCCGAAGCGTCGTCTTGGTGGTAAATGAAAACTTTTTTGATTTTTGATGACACAATCATCAGATCAGGACCCCCGAACAATCGCAACAGGGTTTTCCTGTGCCGTCATGCAGGGCTTGGCGAAAGGTTAGCCGGGCGTTTTGATAGGCCTGGTTGTTCCAGATTTCGGCCAGAGACGTAGTCAGGACATTGCCCATGTCACATTTCGGGTCGAAATCGCCGCAGCAGACGGAAACACCTGCATCCCAGTTGATGACGACCCCCCGCCAGGGCCAATCACAAACGTATTTTTTAGGTTTGCTCCGGGCCTTATCGGCGTGATCGGCGGCACGATACCAGGGAGCAATCCAGTCGTGATTTTCCGGCAACCAGTCGGATTTGATCTTTTCGATCGTTTCGTGTTTCTGCTGAGGATTCCAGCCAAGATCGCGGAGGTCTTGATCGAATCCGACAAAACGGAGATTGAGGGAAGCGGGAATGAAAGCGACCTCGCATCCGAGAGATTCGGCGAGCGTTCGGAACGCAGGAATTTCATATTCATTGTATCGAGTGACGACAAAAAAAAGCCTCACCAGCGGCGTGAGGGAATGGAGGCGTCGTTTGGTTTCGACAATAACACGGATTTTTTCGATGGTCTGATCGAAACTTTTCCCCGGCTGATAGATTTCATAGGTGGTCTGAGATGCGCCGTGGAGAGAGCAGCTCAGCATATCGAGGCCGGAGCGAACGAGCCGTTCTGGATCGCCGTCGTTTTGACGGAAGGCGTGGAGATTGCTGGAAATGTAGGTCCAGACGCCGGCATCGTGTACGTATCGAATCATTTCATAGATATCTGGAACGATGAGGGGATCTCCCCAGTTTGAAAGATCGATGACGTAGGCATATCGTTTGACCTGATCGACGATGCGTGTGAAATTGTCGAAAGTCATTTTGCCTTTATCGCGACCATGGAACGCCATGCCGGTAGGACAGAGTCTGCAGGTGGAGTTGCAGATGTTGGTCGGCTCGATTTTGATGATGTAGGGTCGTCCGAAGAGTTTCTTTCTTCGAAAGAGCATTTCGACGTTGATGACTGCCATGTTGAATAATTTTGCGATGGAAAGATAATTGCGATTGCGCCAGAAATGCCAGGTGGCTCGAACAGGCAGGTCGATCGTTCGGGCCAGAATGCGGCCAAGGGCACAGCTTCGGCTATCGGCCCAACGATTCACATTTCGGACAAAACGATCCATTCTTTCCCCAAAAGAGGCATTGGTCATGGCGATAGGCCTCCGGTGGAAACCGCCAGGGCATTGTTTTTGGGTTGGACGTTTTTCGCCTCAGCCGGCGCGAATTTGATGGCTTCGTCGGCAAGAGTGGGAGCAACGGCACCAAAGAGCATGAGAAGATAGCAGAGCTCGAAGGTTTCGAAAGACAAAAAGACAGCACCGAAGGCGAACGTTGCAAGACTCCAGAACGCAGCATGGCAGATGTAGTGGAACCATCGGTTTTCATCACTGTCGAGAAGTTTGCGAGTTTTTTTGGCAGAGGCGTAAAGTCGCCAGAGGGTGAGGCCGACGAGTCCGGTATAGATGGCGGCGGCGGGAAACCCGACATCGGCAGCAATCTGAATGTAGACATTATGGATGGTTCGACCTTCGATATCGGCGCCGTATTGCCTGGTAAGGAGATTGGCATTGCGGATACCGACGCCGAAAAGGGGATAATCCCTGGCGATTTTCCAGCCGGCTTTCCAGCTTCCGAACCGAGACTGAGCAGAGGCATCGGTTTCATGCTTGTTGATCGTTAGGAAGCGTTTTCGAACCTCAGGCCCTGCTAGAGAAAGGACGACTGCACCGAGAAAAACGGCAATGACAAGATTCTGGAAAATTCGACGACGCGATGTAGCAAAGAGCATACCGACGCCGACGAGAATCGCACTGAGCATAGCACCGCGGGAATATGTAAGCATGACGGCATGGGCAACGGGGATGATGCACAGGAAGAATCCCCAACGAAACCATCGACGTTCGGCAAGGAAAAAATAGAAACAGAACGGAATGACCATAGCAAGCATCAGAGCGGCGCCGTTGTTGTCGAGTCCGCCATAGCCGTTATGCAAAATATCCAAACGATGGTTGACCATGTAGAGGGCATTGACTTCGTAGGCAAGGTAAGCGAGACTAAGGAAGATCATCCATGCCAGATAGCGAAGATGCCATTTTTCATTGATGACAAAAGAGGCTAAGATCAGCATGATGATGATTTTAGCATATTCCCACCCCTGCTTGGCGGCGATTTCGCGGTTGATGGCACCGCAGTAACTTCCGACGACACAAAGTCCGAAGATAAAAAGCATGGGGATGAAGGTCGGGCGTGTGATTCTGGCACGCAGCGAGGTGAAATTCAGCGCCGTGGAGACCATTGCGACAATAGCGGCGAAAAAAGACCACCTGACATTCTGAGGTAACGACCATTCCCATATGGCCTGCGGCCGCAAAACGGCAAGAGCGTAATACATCAGAACTGCCCAGAACGGCTGGGCCAGAGAACGGAGTGAGAAATAGGCCATTAGAACGACGACAAAAATCAATTGTTTGGTAATCATCGAACGCCGGCCTCCAAACAAAGTTTCGGGTTCAGATCGAAAACGAGCGCACGAAGCAACCGGGCGGAGGCGGACCAGGTGAGATGTTCGAGGACGGCGAGCCTGCCGTTTTGGGCGATTTTTCGCTGCAATTGACTGTCGTAAATGAGTCGAAGCGTTTTTTGGGCCAGTTCGATAGGAGAACGGCCAAGGAGAATGTTTTCCTCGTCACGTGCAGGAACTCCCTGGCAGGCGAGCGGCGTAGCGACAACCGCCAATTCAGCAGCCCAGGATTCCATGAGTTTGTTTTTGATGCCGGTTCCGATCTGCATGGGCAAAAGCGCAACAGAGGCGGACCAGAGCACCTGACGCATATCGGGAACATAGCCCGTAATTTTGATATTCGGATGAACGACTTTTCGGAGTTCAATGGAGGGATTGGCTCCGGCGATGATAAATTGGACATCGGGCCTCTGCTGAAGGACAAGGGGCGCGATGTTCCGAACGAGAAACAATGCGGCATCGGCATTGGGCGGATGGGCCATATTTCCGACGAAGATGACGGTGGGCGGAGTGTCGGGCGAGGACAAATTTCGAGCCGGCCTCGTAAAATAATCGGAATCGACGGCAGTGGGAATACACGCGATGCGCGTGCCGGGATGGCGGCGGGCGAAATTACGGGTATCTTCGGGGGTTACAAAGAGCGATGCGCTGACTCTTTTCAGATATTGGGTTTCATAGCGAAATTCGCCGAGAAGAAACTTGACCCGGCGGGCAAAGCGAATGGGATTGAGTTCCATGGTTAATTTGCGACGTTCCTCGAGGATGGGATCGTCACCAAAATCGGCCAGAATGCAGGGTGCGGCGGCGGCTTCCGGCGAATATTGCAGCATACAAGGCCGTTCGAGAACAACGACATCGAAATTACCGGCTTCGCGTGCGACGAATTTTGCGTGGAGCCGATCGAAGATATAGGGAGAAAACCAGCATCGGGATGGTCCCCTTTCACCGAAATGGAATCGCGGGCAGCGAATGTGCCGGACACCCAATTGTGTATAGTTTTGAAGTTCGGATGGCTCGCCGTCACAAGAGAGAATTGAAACGCGGTCGCCGCAGGCCAGGAGAGTGCGAGTGAGATGGTAGACGCGAAGCCAGGTTCCGTTGGTCAGAGGCCAGGGAAAACCTGAAGTGACAAAAAGCCAGTTGATCGGCCGATCGGTCTTCCCGATCGTCTCATTAAAGTTCATTTCCTGATCCAGACACGATTCGACCATTTACGATATGACTCCTCTCATACTGCCGACGACAGGACTGAATTAAGCCGGGTTTCGCAGACGTCTTCGACTGCGGCAACGATCCGGTCGACGGGTATGGCGTCGAGGCAAGCCGGTTTCTTTTCACAATGCCGACGGTAGCACGGAGCGCATTGGGCGTCTGCGAGGATTTTTCGGCCCAAGCCAAAAAGTTCGATTTCCTGATGACAGGTCGGACCGAATATCGCGACGACGGGAACCTGTCGTGCAAGTGCGACATGAAGGGCGAAGGTATCCCCGGTAACGACAGCATCGCACTGATCGACAATGGCAACGAACTGAGATTCGGTGTGATCTGAGCCGGCGTTCAAAACGCGAGAGCCGACCTGATCGGCGATCCATTGATTGATTTCTCGTTCTCCGGAACCGCCAAGGAGCAAAATACCGTAATTCTTTTGAATGAGCGATTGAGCGATTTCAACCCATCGGGCCGGTTTGGGGGCTTTGTGAGCAAAAACGGGACCGGCGCCGGTGTTGAGTCCCACGAGAGGCCCGGCGATATGGGCTTTATACGGCGAAACGATAGCTGATGCATGCATCAAAGCTGATTCGTCACAATAAAGTCGATAGGGTTCGGACCGATACTCCAGGCCCAGGGCCTGATGAATGAGTTCGGGATAGGTTTTTGTGTTTCGGCGAAATTTGAGGTCGTCGTCGAGGCCGAGTTCGAAATAAGTTTCGCATTCGGGGTTGATCGGGATGACGGTGCCCGATGGCGAGAGGCCCATGCCACGCTTGTCGGGAGCACTGACAGTATTGCAAAGTGCGGCCGGTGCGGGTTCTTTATCGAGGCAGAGAACCAAGTCAAAAGATTGTCGCGAAAGAAGGAGTATTCCCTCGGCATCAAAAACGACGAGTTTATCGATCAGAGGATGGCCCGCAAGAATGCGAGTGCCGTTGGGCTTGGAGACCCAGGTTACGTGGGAACGAGGATAAAGGCGTTTGAGAGTCGGGAGCACACAGGCGGTGCGAACAACATCCCCCAGCGCTCCAAGTTTGATGATGAGAATTCGAAATCCCATCGGCTGATAGGCGTCGCAGACGCACCTGGAACGATGCCGACAGGGTCGGTCGCCCAGGTAGAATTTGCAATCCGTTGCAATACACAAAGCCATATCAGCCCAACACTCCAAGTACGTCGTCCAAGATGCCGCAGAACCGCTTTGCACAATCGGTCCATGTAAACATGGGCAGTCTGGATCGCCCGCGCTCAATGAGCGATTGCCTCAACGACACGTCATCGAGCAGCTCAGAGAGTCCGTTTGCGATATCGTCCGGATCCCAGGGGTTCACCAGCCGAGCGGCATCACCCGCGACTTCGGGCAAGGCGGTCGCATCGGCCGTGAGAACAGCGGTTTCGCAGACAAAGGCGTCGAGAATCGGCAACCCGAATCCCTCACTCAGTGAGGGGTAACACAGGACCGTTGCGCCGGAAATCAACGCAGGTATGTCCTGTTCATCCGCAAAATCGAAGAGGAAGCACGATTTTTCCTCCCCGCTATCTCTGACCCTCGAGCGCAATTTTGCAAGCACCGGCTCCTGAATTCCAACCAGAAGCAGTGCAAAGTCCCGCTTGAGCCGATCGGCCAACCGATGCCACGCGTCCAGTACACGCGAGGTATTTTTTCGCGGATCGGCCGCCCCGAAGCCGAAAACATACGGCTGATCGGGTTTGAGCCCATATTTGACTCGCGTCCGGTTGAGTTCCGCCGGATCACTGACCTTTCGGCACCTCTCATCAGGCGCCCAATGGTTTACTATTATTTTATCGGCCTTCAAGCCAAAGCTCTGCACTATTTTATCGCGAGTATAGTAGCTTGGCGTGACGATTCGCCGCGCGATTCGGGCGGCGTGGCTAACTTTGCGGACCCATTTCGGCGATTCCAGTGTTGAAAACGCGGGTTCAAGAGGAATGAGGTCGTGAATGGTGACAATCATGGGTACTAGAGGAAACCTCGGCGAGAAATTGGCGGGACAGTGCAGAAGATCGGCCCGGGCTTTTACGGCGGCTAGAGGCAGTCGAATCTGCTGCCAGAAGTCGAATCGATCGCCGGGAATATCCATTTGATGATGAATTACGTTCGGCAAACCGGCCAGAGGATCATCGGGGCCACATATCTGATGGAAGACAATAAATTGCCAGTCGGGACGCATTGAGGCGACTCGTCGATAAAGGTCGATGAGGTTTTTGCCCGTGCCACGACGGTTGTCACGGTAAATATGTCGGCCATCAATGGCGATAACAGTCACATTAATTCCTTATATATTTCAATTGTTTTGTCTATCATTTGTTCTTTGGTATATGCCGACGCGATCCGCTGACGAGCCTTTTGCCGCAAGGCGAATCGGAGCTTTTCATCGGTCAGGAGTTTTTCCACGGCGGCTGTGAGGGCAACCACGTCGTCAGGAGCAATCAGCAGTGCAATTTCGGAATCGCCGACCACCTCGCGAACGCCACCTACAGCTGTTGCAATCGAAGGCAAACCGCAAGCCAAAGCTTCGAGGAGTGCGAAACCGACGGCTTCATTTCGCGACGGTTGAATGAAGATGTCCCCGGCGGCGAGGAATTCGCTCAAGTCGGTTCGATAGCCTGTGAACGAGATACGATCGTCAAGCACAAGAGAGTGCGCCTGGTCTTTCAGATCGGATAAACGCGGTCCATCGCCCACGGCGACCAGATGCCAGGGAAGATTTTTCAGACGAGCGAGTGCGGAAATAACCAGATCGAAACCTTTTTGATAATCCATCCGACCGGCTATGAAGATGACGGGATCGGCGACAGCACGACCAAGAATTTGCGTTAATTTTCCGCACGCAAGATCGCGCGGAGCGAAGGATTGCATATCTACGCCGTTATTAATAGAATAGACCTTTTCCGCAGAGATTCGCCAGTTGTGAATGAGAACACGGCGATAGATATCATTTACGGTTATGATTGCTTTTGCGCGATTCCACTGGCGTTGTTTTTCGGCCCAGAGTTTCCGATGCAATCGAGTTTTGATGCGTGCGATGGTGGAACATCGAAGTGGCAAAGTAAAGGGATAGGCATGTTCGGTAATTAAGAGCGAGCCGGCGAAAGGCAGGATCGCGTGAAAACCACAATGCCAGGAGCCATTGGCGTGGATGAGGCGAGCGTTAATTTCGCTTTGCGGCGGATGCAGAACCTGAATCTGGCGGTCACGAAGACGATCGGACCATGAATCGAGAGTTCGGATGTCTGGAAAAAGAAATGCGACATTCCACCCAAGGGATTGGGCAACTTCAGCCAGTTGGGTTTGATAGTATTCTGCTCCACCATAGCTGCCGGCATCATTGATGTAGAGAATATCGATTTTTGGCATGCTGTTTTATTTCCTAATGGTGGAATCCGTTTAAAAGTCGCTGGGCCCAGACAGCGAAGCGAGGACTGATACGATGGGCGAGTCGGATGGAACGAAGAGTATTCGGGCCGGGGCGCCAGCCATCGTCTTTGGCCTGCTCGAGAGCGAATTTAAGACGATGAGAATCGCCATGCTGAATCCACTCAGACATTTCAGCTTCCCACTGATCGAAGAGACGCCGAAGGATAATCTCTCGACAAGGTCCGTCAGGCTGGACAGACAATTCACCGCGAAGTATCTCACGCATATTGCGGCGGGCATGGTCGCGAAGATCGGATCGGCCCGTAAGATTGCAATCCTGGACGTGAATGATGCCCAGGGGCTGATCGATATAGCAGAAATCGAAGTACCGAGATGCGCGGAGCCACATCTCATAATCTTCGGCAACGAGGAAATCGGTTCGAAATTTGCCGCATCGGACGAAGAGTTCTTTGCGTGCCACGACGACGGAAACAGGAATGAGACTGCACTTCAGCTGGGCGAGTCGAAATCGATCGGCGGGGATGCATCCGGTCCAGCCGGGGGAAATGGCGAGGGCGAGAGCAAAGTTTCTCTTGCAGCCGCGCCAGTTCATCGACGGTTCAACGACGATATTGTTTTTTGCCCAGGCAGTATCGCAGAAGCACAGTCCGGCTGAGGGATGCTGATTGAGCATATCGAGCTGGCGAGCGAGGAGCGGAGGCAGCCACTGATCGTCAGAATCGAGGAAGGCGATGAAGTCGCCAAGAGCGTGTTCGATGCCGAGATTGCGGGCGGCGCCGGGGCCGGCGTTTTTCTGGTGAAAATACTGAACACCGCTGGACTGATATTGTTTGACGACTTCGAACGTATTATCGGTAGAGCCGTCATCGACGACAATGATCTGGTCGGGGGCACGTTCCTGGCCAAGGACGGAATCGAGCGCACGAGGCAGCAGAACGGCGCGATTGAATGTCGGGATAATTACACTGACGCTGCACGGCACGGCTGATTCCTCCGCGAGTCGGCCAGCACCCGATCGAAGAGTGCTGCCAACTGCCGGGTTAAAGACAAATGGCTGAAGGGAGTAATATCGATATGGTCGCCCTGCTGAGTCAATTGGCAAGATTTCCAAAGACTATGATAATGTTCGATGGCGCGGGCGATGGATTTCGGATCCGAAATTCCGGTGATCATTCCGGCATCGGCCGATCGTACAAGCCAGGCGTCGCCACCCTGCTCGGGCACAACGGCGAGGATCGGTTTGCGCGCAGCGAGATATTCGTAGGCCTTTCCGGAAACGACATCTGAGCCGAGCCCTGCGAAGGTTTGCAGAAGAACCAGTACGTCCGCTCCACGCATGCAGCGGCGACTCTGGATGTGCGAGACGGGACTCAGATGACGAACAAGGTTCTGATCGACGATAGATTCAAAGCCGTTCATATTGCCAACAAACTGGAAACAGATTTCATCGGACAGGTGCGGCAGAAGACGCAGGGCGTCAATGATGATTCGCGGATCGCGGTATGCGGGGGAAAGATTTCCGACAAAGGCGAAAAGACATTTGTCGGAGGGAACATCGCGCCAGGCATCGCAAGGAGCAGGATCAAAGCCATTGGTGATGGTGGTGAAACGATCGGCAAGATCAGGAGCTACCTGCCGAGCCATGATATCACAGGTAAGCGGGCTGGCGAAAACGGTTTTCGCAGCACGAGCGAGAATTTTTCGCTGCCAGCGGCGGTTCCATTCGGCCAGGGTCGGAGTTTCAGGGTTCCAGAGTATTCCGTAGGTCCATGGGTCGCGGAAATCGGCAACTAGCGGAAGACGAAAACAGCCGGCGAGATTATAGGCTGCGCGAAGGGAGGACCAGGGGTCGCCCGTAGCCCAGATTAGATCGATTTTTCCCCTCAGCAGAATTTTAACGCCTTCAATAAAGGCCGGCCAGGCCCAATGTAGATTTTCGCGAAATCCGGGCCAAAAACGATCAGCACGCCACCCGAGGGCATCGGCAAGGCGATTTTTTCCAAAGCCGAGCCAATCAAGAGGACAATCTAGAAGGCGAAGGCGCCCTCGAAGCCAATTTGGCCAATCGTCGCTGTCCCACGGTTTTGCCCGACGAATTTCGCAGAGGTCGGGAATACGAGCGAGCATTTCGGGATCGGCGGGCCGATCGGCTGTGCCGCATCGGGTGATTATCGTGGGACGATACCCCAGCGACGGCAGATGGCAGGCAAAACCGAAAGGCCTGGCAGTACCGCTGAAGTTAAGCGGCGGAAAGGCGTATGCGATCATAAGGACATTTCTCATGGCGTGCCTATACCCAGGGTACCTTGAGTCGGCCGGGGAAAAATGTGTCGGCCATTTTGATAGCGGCCACCCTGCATTTTCTGCGAAACCGTGGGGAAGTCAGCCAGGGCGCACAGCCGGGTTCTCGACCTTCGACAAGGGCCAGCCATTCGCGTCCGACGATTCTGTAACGCGTTCGACCCAATTTACGCCAAAGATCAGCTGACCAGCAACTGAGATGGCGCTCGTGCTCGTTTCCGGCGATTTTGTGCTGTATCATTGAATGGACAGGCGTAGCGATCAGGATTCCTATTCTGGCTTTGGCCCGCAGCCGATCCAATATCGCCAGGGCGTCGGCAACTTCAAGATGCTCGATTACATCGATCATCGTAAAGAGGTCATACTCGGCGAGGGTGGAAGTCAGATCGCAGATATTGCCGGTGTAGATATGATCGTAAATATTTTGCTGAATTGGGCCGATGTAGTTGGCATAGACCTCGACCCCGTCGAGTTTCAGGTTTCCAGCAAAGAGAGTGCCCTTCCATTCGGAATCAGCGCAGTCGGGCAGATCGAGAGCCTCGCGAAAAAGCAGGCCGTACTTTCCGCAGCCGACGCCGATATCGCAGATACTTTTGGGTGTCAGAGAAGAAACCACATCTAGAACGGCCGGGATGAGTGAAAAATCGCTTGTCGGCATCGGAAATCCTTTCTTCTCCACCTTTTGTCCCACACTCACAGGAACACAACGACCCGGAAAAGACCGTGCGTCACGCCGCACTCTACGAAAAATGGGCACAGCCCACCTTACCGGTTCATACAATAGTCTTATAATAATTTCGGTATGCCGGAAGTTATTGCTTGAGTGAAACCGAGGGGTAATTGCGATTTTGCGCAATAAATGCGCTATACCACATCGTACCAGGCGATGGCCAGGCCGCCGAACCAGTTATCGAGTCGAGGCCAGCGGGCGCGGAGCGCATAGAGTAAATAACGGGATGATCCCAGTTCCCAGCTATATTCGATCATGAAACGCCGAACGTTCCGGACGTGCAAGCCCGCAGAACGCCCCAGATCGATCAGTCGCCGGCAGCTGAGGGGCAGTTGCCAGCCATAAGCGGTTTTAATTTTTGACGATCGCATTCGGATATCGTTCCAATGGAGGCTGGCGGGAACGACGACGACCACATGTTTGCGTGCCAAAGCGCAATGCAGACGCATGACCTCAAGAAGGCGGGAACAGGAAAAATGTTCCAGGACACCGGAGGACCAGACGATATCGGCCTGGGGGGTTCGATCGAGCTTGAACATATCGCCGTAAATGAGGTGATGATCGACACGGCTTAACATGGTTTGTGCCACGTTGAGCGCCTGGGAAGAGATATCGACCCCGATGACACGCCGTGCCCCATGATCGGCGGCCAGGCGCAGGAGTTCACCGCTGCCACATCCCAATTCTAGAATTTCCTGTCCCTGGACGTTTATGCCGGTTATGATTTCGTCAAAAATGCGGCGACCCATGCCAGACGGCTGAGAGACGCCTTTTTCTCTCCAGACGGCGTCCCACGTATCGTTTCGAGGTTCGGTTTCATGCGCTCTCAAAGGATTCTCCACGCAGCGTATTTTTAACCACAACCAGCAAACGGCCTCGTTCATTTTTACTGACAAGAAAGAACCAGGCCAAGGGTAGATAGGCGGCAAGTGCTAAGATGATTTTGACGATAAAAACATTCCACCGGTCCACAGGCGCTCCCAAGCGGAGGATCGCTAGGCAGATGCCCATGAAGATCAGAGACGAGAGAACCCATCTGAAAATGAGGTTTTTAAAAACGACGCTGATGGGGAGATCAATCCATCTAAGAACCACAAAGCCAATGAAAAGGGTAAAGATGATTCGCGGATAGAAGGTTCCCCAGGCAACTCCTTCGATACCCATTTGACAATATTTGACGAAGAAAATACTCAACAGTAAATTGACTACCGCCTGCAGAAATGTGACTACGGATGCATATTTAACTTTATTGAGCCCTAGTATGATAGAACTGCAAAGCAATGCCGCAATGGCAGGAAATTGCGAAATGGTGAGGATAAGCATGACACCATAGCTTTTACGAGCGTATTCTGGCCCCATCCAGAGTGAGATAAACTCCCTGCCAAATACGACCATTCCGATCAGCAGGAGAATACCAACCGCCATGGTCAGCATGGAGCCCTGCTGGAAAAGGCGATGCAGTGCGGGCCAATCTTTGCGGGCGACGTCCTTGATGATCTGCGGGACGAAAATGGAGGAACACTGGCCGATGATACCGCGGCCGTAGATGATGAGCATGCCGCCGATGGAGTAGAAAGTGACCATTTCAGGACCGAAGAAATAGGCGACAAGAACGTTGTCGGTGTAGTAGAGCAGCTGCATGGAAACATTTCCGACGAATGCCCAGAAACTGAAAGTAAAAAGTTCCCGGAAGTGTGCAAGCGAGATCATCACGGGAGTGAGCCTAAGCTGGGGAAATATCCGTTTTGCCAGAACATAAGCCGTCATGATGCCGCACAAAGTGGCCAGGGCCTGAACGACGGCAAGCTGGATGATGCCCCCACCCCTCAGGAGAACCGTAACGGTCCAGACGGTTCGAACCAGGAGGACACTGATATTGATGCCGTTAAGGATATCGAATCGTTCAAAAGCGGTGAGAATCTGAAAAAACGGCACGCCGAGAAATGAAAGCCATAGATTGATAGCAATGAGGAAAATTGCGATACGTGCAGCTCCGACCAGTTCCATCGGAGTTTTGGAAAAGAAGGTATGAAAAGCGCCGCTGATGATACAGGCAATGAGCATGAGAATCAAACCGCAGAAGACAAAAATTGCTATGCCGGTATTAACCACACTGTTAACACTGGGCAGATCGTCCTTCCCAAGATAAAAATTGATGAACCGATCGAGTCCGCCGCGAGTTCCCATTTCGATCAAACCGAGATAGCCGGTGATGGAAACCAAAAGTGACCAGACACCGTAGGCGTTATTTCCGAGCCGGTGAACGACGAAGGGAGAAAGGAGGAACATGACGACAAGATTCAGGCCATAGCCAAACCAGTTGGCCAGGAGGTTACGGGCGTATTTGCGAATCTTGCTCATGGATGCTACTTGTAACGGATATTTTCTCGTTCGTCAATCGACAAACCAGAATCGTTGCAAGTATTCTTCGGGTTCTCGACACAACGGAGCATTTGCTCTGCGACAACGTTCCATGTCAAACGGGAAGATACCGCCTCCCTGGCGCGACCGGCAAGGGATAGGGCGAACCGTGGATCGGAGATGATCTGTTCGAGGGATAAACGCCAATCGGACGGCGTATCGGCGATAAGAATTTCCTGCCCTGGCCGGACATCGAGTCCATCAACAACCGCGGGCGATGCGACTACGGGAGAACCGGCGGCCATGGCCTCGAGTACTTTATTTTGAACGCCGCAGGAAATACGAATAGGCGCGATGGAGACGGCAGAGGCCAGAAACGGGCGAACATCGGCAACAGCACCCGTAACAACAACGTTAGGAAGCTTGGCCAGATTGCGAACCGATTTAACCGGATTTCGCCCGACGATGGTCCAGATCAGCGCCGGATTTTGCCCCAGAAGTTCCGCCCAGACATTTTCGGCAAACCAGCATACGGCATCGACGTTGGGAAAATAGTCCATCTGACCGACGAAGACCAGCCGATTCGGCGGCAAGGGTAAATCGGGAGGCTGGAAATAATCGACGTCAACCCCATTGGGAATGGCCAGCGAGGTTACGTCCGGCGTAACGAGACGAAGACGGTCGCATTCGCGGCCACTGACGGTAACGCAGCAGTGCGCCCGTGAGGCCAATCGCCGTTCGAGGTCGGCGACCTTTCGACTTTCACGATAAAATATCCTTTTCTGCAAGCCTCGATGTCTTTGAGCATAGAGATTCCACTTTTCGCTATCGACATCCACCAAATCTACAATCCACGGTTTGACGGGATCAATGTTAAGCAGATAAGCGGCAACGCTGGAACATACGGCAATGATACGGTCGTAGTTTTGATGGATATTCCCGAGAATTCGGGAAAATTCCTTCGATGAGAAAAAAGATTCGGTAATGCTTGTGCCGTTACAAAAGGCGGCAGCGGCGGAAGCGAACATATTTGTCCGATCGGTCTTGACCGGCCAAATTTGATGAGCAAAGTGCCTGAGGACGCAAAAATCATTTTCAGAAACATCGGTGTGGGTCAAAGAAAGCACATCGACTTCGTGAATGGTTGAAAGCGATTTGAGCCAGTAAAAAGCACGAATGCGATCGCCCTTGTCGGGCGGGTAAGGCAGGCAATGTGTCAGCAACAGGATTTTCAAAATCAACTCCCGAACTTAGCGGAAATCAGTTAAACAGATGACTTTTCCGATGTGTCAGGAGCATGCCTACGACATTTACATTTGCGCACCGAAGCGACCGAACGGCCTGCTCGACTTCTTCCTTGGTGGTCTTGTTCATACGGACCACAAGAAGAGCCTGTCCGGCGGCGAGTCCGGCAACGCAGGCGTCGGAATATCGATTGACCGGAGGAGTATCGAAAAGAACGTAATCGAACTGCTTTTTCAGATGTTCGACCATCTGCTTGAGTTCCGAGCGACCGAGCAGTTCTCCAATACGATTCCACTCGGTTTTCCCCGCAGTAACAAAAAAAAGATTGGGATAGACAGTGGGCTGAACGATCTGCTCGAGGCCGACTGTTCCCCGAAAGTAATCGGCAACACCGGGCGAAGACTTGGCGCCGAGTAGTTCCGCCATACGGGAATCGCGAAGATTCAAATCGACTACGACGGTTCGATGATCCAGTCGTTCGGCCATTACCATCCCAAGATTGAGCGTGGTGATGGTTTTCCCCTCGCCAGCCTCAGGCGAAGTAATGATGAGGCAAAACCGATCGTCGCAATACTTTGCGAGCAGGTTGGTTCGAAGAGCCCGATATTCCTCGGTAATTTTCCCGCCACGTTCATGATAAGCGACAAGCAGGGGCGAATATTCGGCATAGGTCGGCCGACCTACTGTTTCACCACAACGCCACCGCTGATTCGAGGAGGAATTTTCCTGAGGTACAGGAACGTCGATAGTGACAGTATCATCCTGAGCGGGCGACTCTTGTGTTGCAGTCCGACCGATCAAATCGGAAACGGTTTCCACTTTCTGTGCAATTTGATCAAGTGCAGCATCGACCTGGGCGGCGTCAACTGTCTCCGATGCTATCGGATCAGCGGATTCCTGAGAGTCGAGAACGACTGTCTGACCCGTCGTAACTGCGGTTGCCGATTGCACTTCCTTGTTTTCGTTGTCTACCTTATCCATAGTAAGCTCCTACAAGCTTATAAAAGACCACTACCAACAGCCTTGCCCTGTGTGGGCGCCGCTTGATGCCAGGCGAATCTGGGTAGAGAAGCCCGGAACTGCCTGAACTGATCGGGATATTCAAGTCGCAGGACAACGCTGAATGCGGTGAATCCTAGCGTCGCCAGGAGGATCACCGTCACCGCGAGTGCAAGGAGACTGTGTGTTACCCTGCGAATTGATCTCTCTCTACGCGTAATAATTTCACTGATCACTCCGAGGACGGGGATATCAATTGTTTCTGCAGCCTCTTTGGGCGTCTTGATGGAATGATCGAGGGTATGGACCAGGAAAGTCAATCCATATCCAAATGCCAGGCCACCAGCGACCGAAAGACCAATTACGGTCCACAGCGGCGGAAATCGGGGAGTTTGCGGTTTTTGCGCAAGAAGAACGGTACTAAGCTGTGTTCTGCGCTTGGCCTCCTCGGCGGCGAGAGTCATCTGGACGTCTGTCAAACGCTGCTGCCACCGATTGGTTTCGAGCTGTTGATCCTCCACTGGCTTGGTAATCCGCAGATATTGTTCCCGTAATGGGGCAGACTTTGAGGTAAACGACTGGAACCCCGCGATACGCCGTTTTAGACGATCGATTTCCGTATCACATGCACTGAGATCGGATCTCGCAGCAGTAAGCTGAAGAAGCAATCCGCTATCCACAGATGTCATATTGGAGGCATCGTCGAGGGCAGACTGGGCTTCTTCTTGTTGTTTTTTGAGTTGCTTGCGGGTCTGGGCGATTCGTGCAAGCAACTTCTGTACTTCAGGATGCTCATCGGTCATCTGATTTACCATGATACACTTATCGAGTTCGGTTCGTAATTGGGTAAGCTGGTCCTGAAGCTTTTGTGACTGTGCGGATCGAATTAGGGCTTTGACCTGATCGTAGCGCTGCTGGGCCAGGTCACGCTGTCGGTAAAGTGCGTCCAGACCGGCATAAGTATCCTGAATGCGTTCCTGGATATTCCCCGAACCATCGATCAGCATTTCGCCGTATTTGGCCTCGAATTCAATTTTCGCTCTGGTCAGTTCGTTAAGCCGGACATTGCTCAGATCAACCTGTTTGCGGAGGAATTCCCGGCTGTTTCGAAGCCTGGAAATGATCTCCTCACCGGCGTTATTGATATAATTCTTCACGAGGCTGTTGGGAACCTGTACCGCAATGTCCGGATCGGGATAGCTGAAGCGAAGCGCGACGAGATCCATCGGCGCAGATCGCACCTTCCATTCGATCGCAAGACCCCCGATAATGTCCCGAATGATTTTATTCTTGGCATCAAGACCTTCGGCGGTGAGATCGCCTCCGACGCTCCTGGGCAAATCTTTGAATAATCCAAGATCAGTGGCGACTTTTTCCACCGCCTTGGGACCGATGAGCTCCTGTTCGAGGGTAAGTTTGAGGATTTCGAACGATTCGTTTTTATTGTTATTGGCAACGGCATCGGTCGCCGAATCCCCTCGTCGCTCAAACATGGCCATCGTCGTGTATCTTACAGGAATACAATGCGAGAAGGTCATCGCCGCAATCGTGAAGACCGCGGAGGCAATGATGAACAGCTTGTAATGGGAAAAGATCACCCTGAGGATATCTTTGAATGTCTTTTCCTGATGTATATCCGTCATAGCCTCTCTCCTAATTTCCACCATTGTTATTGATGTACCGATCGCGGTACTTCCAATGGAGGTAAACATTGTTATCCACATCCGCAGGCACCTTGGTCAAGTCCACCGCCTGGCGAGTCGGGAAGAGGACTTTCTGTAACGTCATTCCCACGGAAACAAATGGATCCTGTGGGACATAAACGACGTCATCCGGCTGAAGCATTATATTGTGCGACATATCGCCCGTCTTGACCATGGCCATCAGGTCGATGGTCAATTCCTGAGCGCCGTTTTTATTGGTAACGACAGTGTCACACGAAGCAGGCATCTTGGCGGCCTCGACGCTGGGAAGATAACCACCACGCGATGGGCAACGAGCACGAATAACTTTGATCTTTTCGGGCAACGCAAGAGTAGTAGGCTGGCATCGGGCTAAAACATCCAGAAGAGTATCGGAACCAGTCCATGGCATCGGACCGGGATTATAAACTTCACCAAACACAAAAATCTTCTGTGAATTATACTCGGCGATAACGACGGTAATATCGACTTTCTTATAATATCGCTGGGCGGCTGTCGAAATTTCCTGCCGGATTTCCTGCGGAGTAAGACCGGCAACGAAAACATCGCCGATAAGAGGCAGGCTGATTTTTCCATCCGGCCTGACCTGCTGAGTTACACTGGAAACTTCCTTGACGGTTTGTGACGAAATGCAAATAACATCGGGCGGCATAACGCGATATTGTATGCCCCAGACAGGTGAACGCTGTTTCTGGAGGAATCCCTGAAGCTGGGCGATCTTTTTTTGATCGCCGACGCCCTGACTGCATCCTGCAAGTAACGCACAGGCGATCGCGAGTATCATCGTATTTACTACATTGACCAGCGTCTTCATTTTTATCCTCGATATTCAAAACCTTTATATGTCAATTCCCTTCGACCCCTCCGAAAAACAAAAACCGATCAGCTGCCGTCATTCCGGTCATCGACCAGACCACTACCCCACTTAAGTTAAATTTTGCCGGGAGTGGCAATAACGGCGCCCGATTAGTCCTCGAACCGCCAGGACACCCTTATTTAATTAAAGGTAAGAGTGCACCTGTGTTTTCCGGGTATTCCAGGTTTTCAATGTATCATACGGATTTAATCCTACCTCCTTTCCCTTCCTAATGCGCCGAACGATCATAGAACTTCGGCAAGGTTGCGGCCAGTATCCATAATTCCAGGCCCCAACCGCGGGTTGCAATATATTCAATATCCGCAGCATATTTGCGTCGTACACTCTCGATGGTTGTGTCATAGCCGTTACGAATCTGTGATAGTCCGGTAATGCCGGGTCTGACGGCATGACGTTTATGTATATTGGGATATATGGCTTCCAGTTTGGTAAGAATTTCCGGACGCTCCGGCCTGGGCCCGACGAGAGACATTTCCCCTTTCAGAACGTTAACCAATTGAGGCAGTTCATCAAAATGACCACGTCGCATCCACCGGCATGCAGGCATCACACGGGGATCATCCGACGTTGCCCAAACAGGCCCCGTGGTCTGTTCCGCGTCGGCATACATGGTTCGCAGCTTATACATATTGAATAACCGGCCGTCTTTGCCTACGCGAATCTGCTGATAAAGAACCGGGCCGTCACTGGATAATTTGATGATCAGGGCACAAATCAGCATGACAGGAAGCAGCAAAATTAAGGCAAGCGTGCCAAGGATCAGATCCATCCCACGTTTAGCCACATCGAAACACCATCGGCTCCAATTGACCGATGAGGCTTCCGACTCAAAACTTCCTATAACTATTGTCGCAATTTCTGACATATGTTGTGTCTTCCTCAACCCATCAGAAAAGATGATGTTGTGACGAAATTAACATCGACAATATCCCGAACAACATTTGGTAATGAGTAGTTTCCAAAACTCCCTGTGTAATCAAATAGTTCGATCAAATTGAAACTGTTTAACTCTACTGCAATGCCCAATCACTCCTTGAAAATAATACTTCTTATATAAATATTTATTGAATATCTTGCTTTTAAAATTGACGCATTTTGCGTTATGCTAATTATTCCGGTAATTTACATCAGAATCATACATATCCATTATCGACACAAACGCCTGTTTCGACTTACGATCATTCAAGAAAAAAATAGGCAAAATTAAATTATTGAAAAGTCCAATAATCCAAAAACGCGGTTCGTCCATTCATTTTCTTCTGTGAACAAACCGAAGCAAAAGTGATAGGAAATTGCGATTGAGCATAAAAGAGTAACGTCCGATAAATCAGAAAGAAGGAAAAAATGCTCACGCAGGGGGTAGAATGCTATCGACCGCTGTCGTTTCCGCTGCGGCTTGTTGAACGCGTTGCAGGTTGCGTTGCACTCGTAATGGATGAGGGATAGACCTTCCTGAGATATTCCAGATTCGTTCTGACCGCTGGAATGGAATAGGCCAGTACCAGAAAATGATCGTCAAGACCCGCCGCCAGCAACACGAGCGGGCCCAGGTGAACAGAAAAAATTCCATCTTCAGTACGATCCATCTGCAGGTTGAACAACGTTTCCCATGCGGAGGCATACTTTTCTTCTTTCTCGGTGTTATTCATCGACTGCACCATCATCTGCCATGTGGACATGGATTTTTCCCACTTGGCCCGGAGATTCGGCGACCGGTCGTGTTCGATTAGCATCGTTTTGGCAAAGGGCAGATTGAACGGATGTCGGGGGAAATCGTGAGTGATTACCATTGGACCAAAGTGGACGAATACCGACTGCATGGAATCGGAGAGGCCCGCCTGCTCAGCCAATTTGTTGTAATTCCGGATTAATTTTTCCCGCCGGAGTGGATTGCGGGACGCCAGATACGTATCGACGACGTAGCGAATGGCGTGAGGAATATCGGAAAAACTCACACCATAGCTGGTGGCGTCTGGAGGAACCGCCTTTGCACGCCAGTCGCCCCGGGAAAAGCCGCTGGTCAGATAGCCCACCTGATACCCGATTTCGCGATGTGCGTAAAACTTGCTGATAAAGGCTCGCTCGGTGAAGCCCGCAGAAATGAGCATCTGTTTCAAATCCCCGGCATCCAGCGAACGGACGATCTTGTCGTAATTGTACTGCATTACAGGCCGCAGATTGCTTTCCAGAGCTGTGAAGTCAAAATAAAAAACCAGCACGCGCTTTTGGATATCTGCGTCGTTCCTGTTGGCGAGTTGAACAATCAGATTGGATTCCAGGTGTTGATTTTGACCCTCGATGGTCTGGACAACGGCGTCATAAGTACCCGGGCCGACCGTGAAAATAAAAAAATCCTTTACGCTGCCCCATTCCCATTGACACCACGCTGGAAATCGCTGCGATTCGAGCTTTTGATGACGCAAGGAGCCCTTGCCGACCCATTCCAATTTGGCGTTATCAGAGTTGAAATAATGATCGAGGGTTTGCTTGAGATGTCCCAGAAGTTTGCCCTGTGTCTGCTGATCGGCCTGGACCACCACGCCCAGTCGCATCGCACCGAGATTGAACGAGCCTTCCCCGAGTTTTTGTGGGCGGATATCGAGCAGAAAAACGCTGTAAGGGTATTTG
>CAYMXC010000007.1:0-21681 GCA_964394135.1 uncultured Phycisphaerae bacterium | reverse complement strand
CCCACTTCCGTTAACCCCAATTTGAAAGGATTGAAGCCATTTGTAAATACCGCATTTCGTATTTCCCGGGAGCTTACCAGTGATCCGGTTCCCGGCTTATTACAGATATCACACACGGCCATAAAATATCTCCTTTGTCAACAGGACCACATCTATATTGTTTCCTACACCCTATTTCACTGAAGGCTGCGCCTTGAAAGACAAATCTTTCACAATAGCGGATCAAGAGTGCATCCGACAGTCAGACACAGCGGGAAGAATCTGCTCCAGGTCTCTGCGGTAGAGCCGGTTTTTCTCCAGAAGCGCTTTGGTCACTGCATCGAGATGAATCCGATTTTCCGTTAAAAGTCGAAGTGTATTATCCATTTCCTGCTTCAGAAGCTTATTGGCCGATTCGGTAATACGTTGGTAAAGAGGGCTGGCGACGGCTTCAACGTGCTTGAGCATTTCCGGGGTCGCCGCCAGGCCGAACATCTCGTCCATCCCGTACATACACGCCATCTGCCGGGCGGTTTGGGTGGCATTAATCAAATCACCCGACGCCCCCGTGGTCAGTCCCGTTTCCGGTCCGTAATACAAAATCTCCGCCGCCCGTCCGCCTAAACATGTTCGGATTCGAGCCAGCATGTCCGCCCTGGTCAAACTCTCCCGCTTCATTTCTGCGTCGTTTCGCCGCATACCGCCGCCGTGATCCCCACGAGCGATGATCGAAACCTCCGGAGACCACCAGCCGGACAGCCAATACAAGACGGTATGGCCCGCTTCGTGCCGGGCTGTGCTTTCCAAAAAATCCGGTGACCATTCCTTCACTTCGCCCTCGTGGACGGTATCCAGCGATTCCAGCAGGATTTCGTCGGTCAGAGGCGTTTCATTCTTAAAAGCGCTTCGTGCCGCAAATTCGATGACTTGCTCCAGGTTGGCAATGCTCATCCCCGCCGATTTTTCCGCCAGCAGGTCGAGGACCGACTCGGAAACCGACGGCGCCCTGGAATCTGCCAGTCGCATCGCGAAGTATTTTCGTCGGGCAGCCTTGTCGGGAAGGTCCACAAGGATCTTACGCGCGAATCGCCGCACCAGCGCCGGGTCCAGCGTCCGGGAGGATCGCTCCGGCGCGTTAGTATCTTCCGAATCGACGTTGAAATTGGTCGCCGCCAGAACGAATACGGGGCGATCTGGCGACGGACCGGTAAAGCCGTCCATCTCGGTCAAGAGCGCGTTGAGGGTATTCTCCTCGGCCTGGGAACCTGGTCCGCCGGTGCGAACTTTTCCGACCGTATCGATTTCGTCTATAAAAACGATGGATGGGGCATATCGCCTGGCGCGGGCAAACAGGTCCCGGATGTTCTGCGGTCCGCTTCCCTGCCAGATTGTGACAAAACTGCTGGCGGCCACGGGAAGAAACGCCACGTTCGATTCTCCCGCCATGGCCCGGGCCAGCATGGTCTTTCCAGTTCCCGGCGGACCGTGCAGCAGAACTCCCTTGGGTGGTTTTAAGCCCAGGGCGGCAAATCGCCGGGGATTTTTGAGGTAATCGATAAAGAATTTCAGTTCCTCCTTGGCGCCGTCGGCCCCGATGACATCGTCAAACCGGGTTCTCGGCCGTTCAACATCCTCCAGTACCTCGCCGGCATCGCCCGCTGCGACGGCCCGACTCAACCGAAAGTTCCGCAGACGGATGCTGATTCGTCGCGTTGACGGATCGATCCGGGGCACGGTGTCAAACGACAAAACTTTGCGCTCCTGGCCGAGTTTGTCGGCGGTCTTCTCCCGCTCCAACCGATGGCAGGTTTCGAGAAGGTCGATGGCCAGTTGATCTCGCTGCGACTCCCAGCCCCTGACCATCCCGTCGATGAACCGGCTGGTGATCATGCCTCGAGCCCCACCACCGCGAACGCAAGCCATAAATAGTTCCTCATCCACCGATCCCGATCCGTCGGAATTGTCGTCGCCCTCAGCTAAAGACAGCAGAAAGACCGGAAGGTTTGGCAATCGTTCATGTATCCGTCGGAGAAGTTCCTGGCCCTTGTCCAAACCCCGAGCAGCCAGTGGGGCATGGTCGAAATGCCGGAGGGTGACCAGCGTATTTTCCGCCTGACCACCCAGCCATAAATCCACCAGCACCAAGTTCACCTCCTGGTTAGCCAACTGAGTCATTGCTTCGTCGGGAGAATTGGCAGCCAGCCAATCGATTTGGGGAATATGCTCGGCATAAAGGGTAGTCAAGTCTCCGTCGGCCACCACCAGAATACGCGGTTTTTCAGCAGGTTCAAATAAAGTTCGAATGGCAGGGTCCATATCGGATACAACCTGGTCCAGGACAAAATCGATCTGGTCTACATGTTCGAATACATCTTCCAGCCGGTCCGTTTTCCACAGTTGACAGAATTTGAAGACTTCCGTCTTGATAAATCCTTCCGCCTGGGAACGCAGAGTACGGGCGTCGGTGCGTGCCCCCTCTCGAAGCACCAGGCACATCGGAATCAGGTCGTGAAAGTCCACCTGCTTGAAGTATTGCCTCTGGAAAAGGTTCGCCACTCGACTCAATTCCGAATGAACGACACGAACCAGTTCGTTGACGCGAAGGTAATTAAAAAGAACCGGATAGCCAGTGGCCATACGTGAGCAAATTGCAGCCGGGAAGAACGGCTCGCCCGTCAGGGGATTTTTTTCATGTTCCAGAGCATCTAGAATGGTTTTGCGATGAAAGGCGGCGTTGGCCTGATGGACACCGCTCTCGTTGGGCTTGTCATAAAGTTTTCGTCCGGCGTTGGTAGTAAAGATAATCGTCGTATCCCGGAAAGTTACGTTCCGCTCATGAAACTTGTCTTCCAGGGTTCCTGCGTCAAGAATCTGCAAAAATAGGTGAATGGTATTGATGTGTGCCTTTTCGATCTCGTCAAAGAGTAAAACGGCATTGGGATTCTTCTCCACAAACTCGGTCAACGTTCCCGGGTGTGCAGCCTGGAAGCTCTTGGCCATCCCTACCAACTGTTCGCTTTGCTGATGGCCAGAATAGGCGCTCATATCGAACCGTTTAAAAGGTCGGTCCAAAGCCGATGCCCCCAGTTCCGCCAGGAATGTTTTGCCCACCCCCGGCGGACCGGCAAACACAAACAATGCTCGGGGAGATTTTCGGGAACTGTCAGCCGCTGCTACCACCTCGGCGTTAAAGAGGCCCTCGACGAAAGCGTGGATGGCGTGGTCCTGCCCATACACCCTGGCCAAAAGCTCCGACCGAAGGTTGCGCAGACGTTGAGTTAATTCATCCAGCCGAGGGGTCTGCGTATCTTTCTGATACCACAATGACAACAGCGAGCAGGCATCTTCTCGCGAAATCGGCTTGGTATGAAGGATTTCACACGCCTCCCGCGACGCCGCCAAACCGCAGACCAGATGCCGCAGATTGATCAGGCCGGGGTGATTTCGGTCCGGTACTTCCTCCGCCAATCCCCTGGCACAGGTAAGCGCTTCATGCACTCCCCGGTACAATGGCAATTTCCCAGGGCAGGATACCCGCTCTGTACAGATCGGGCAGGCCGAACGGACACTGGCCGTATCCAACCCCAGACATTCCGCCATAAGTACACCCGCCTCCATATCATTACCCACCGCAGCCAGAATGGCGGTTAAATCCAGTTCCGTTTGGCCGCTGGAATAGGCGTGATCTTTGGCCAGGTCAACAATCTGTTGGGCTTTATCCGTGAACATGATGGCTCCCGTTTCCTAGAGTTCTGCCGGAATCTGTCTCAAAGGATCGGCAGTAATGTACAAGGTTCGTGAGTATTGTCGCCAAAACGAGTCTTCCTTAATCCATTTCCGGTGAAAGGACTCCCCGACAAAACAGATACATGGACCTGACGGTTTTTCCAGGAGAGCCTTGAAGGAATGAGCACATTTTTCCGCCACACCGGCATCGATAATCTTGCCGAATGACGCAATGCACATAACCAGGTTCTCGAACGAAAACGCATCGTCAAGAGCATCAATAATCCCATCGAGCAAGGCGTCGGTACCGGTATCCCCATTAAGCAGGATGAGGCTTTTATTTTTGAATCTCGGCGGACATTCATCCGAAACAGCCATTTGGGCTATGGCATGTATGACAGATAGAAATATCTCTTCTCGTTCTGCGATCAGAAAAAGACACCGCGGCTTGTCTTTAGCCAACAAACTCAGAACCGCCCGGCATTCCGCCTTTCGATCGGCGACCATCGGCAAGTGCCCTTCCCGGGCCAATCGGGTAATGTCGGTTCCTCCTCCATCCGCAATCAGCTTGGGTATCTTCGGCGACGCCCACTTTTTCTCGGGCACTTTCCCCAGAACCTCGATCATCCGAGGCGTCGGCGAGCACAGAAGGGCTTGCAGCAAATGGCCCGCCGTCAGGATTTCACTCTCCTGCGCATTCGCATGTTTTGCCGCATTGTCGAACAAATTCCGGCTGGCTTGCGAACGGTGCATCGCCCCACCTTCGTACTTCACGTTGCCCTTGCCTAACTTTTCCCGAAGACTCCTTCTGACGGTGGTGCTGTCGATCGATCGGCCGGTCAACTCCTGGCGTATGGTCTTGACTTCCGCTGCAAGCTGCATGGCCACTTCCGCCTCCGGAACAATCTTGTCCACCTCTTCAACGGGAAGTTCGGAAAGCTTCAGAATCGCCGCAAAAATATGCTCCGGTTCGATTTCCTGGAATTGACCGGCAATCGCCTCCTGCCCGGCAAGTTGCCACACCATTTCAATCGTGGTCGATAACTTCATCGAATCACTCCTTCTTTTCGATCAAAGGCGACGAACGCTGCCGGTTACAATAGCACCTTCCCTATGATTAGGGAAAAACCTCCGTTCTTTCCTACACACTTTTGTCCCGAGTGCTGCGCAGGCCGGAGGGTCATTTCCGACCACCTGGCCTAGGTTCGACCCAGGTATTCAAATAAATCACGAACTTCTTCGGACTCGTCTTCCGGTGAAGCGGCATAAGTCCGGATTTCCTCCCGAAGCAACCGCTGGAAAGCCCTTCGGGCCGTAATCAGACGATTGGAGACCTCTTTTTCTGTCAAATGCGCATCCGATGCCAAATCACCCAGCGACGGCAGGGCATATCCTTCCAGAAGAGGAGCGACAATTCGTTTGTAGAAAATGGCATAATGAATTGTTTTTCCCGATCGGGAACAATCGGCTTCAAAACGCTTCAAAACCCGCCTGAGCAGATCTCTGGCCCAGGCCCGCTGAAAGGTCATCTCCGGCGTCTCCCGGTCCGAAGGCTCGAACCGTAATTCGTCTTCTCCGGCAATGTCCTCAAGAGAGATAATCCCCTGGACAGGGTGCCGACGTTCCACCCTTTCGTCCCTGTGACGGTTTTTCACAAAGTTGTTCAAGGAAGTCAGAAGAAAGGTGCGAAATCGTCCCCGATTGCGATCCGCTCGACCGAAAAGGTCCTTGCCAAGTCCATAAGTGAAAAACTCCTGAACCAGGTCTTTAGCCTGTTCGTTTTTATACCCCCGGCTGCGAAGATAACAGTACACCGGTTTCCAGTATTGGCGGATCAGCAGATTAAGAATTTCCCGATGAGCGGGAGTCAACGGACCACGAAGCTCAGCAAGCAAGCTCCAATGAGTGGTTGGAAAACCATGTTGAGGTCCGCCGATATCGGTCTCATCGTGTATCATCGTTTTGCAACCCTTTTTACTCTCCTGACTCGTCCCCTCCCGACGATGCCCCAAAGATTCATACAAGAATCAGTTGTTTCGAATGAAACTCGTCGAATATTATCGCTGGTATATCGTTGCAATTATACCCAAAAGATTAATCTTCTTAAAGGCGATTCTTATCCTGATACGGCGCAGCAACGGCATATGAACCGTGTAGATTAGAATAGAGCTAGCGGAATATAAACGCAAATAGGGTAACATGTAAAATAATAAAAGGTAAAGTCAATGAAAAACGAAAGATCATATTATTACTGTGGGCTGCTGTCCGTGATGATCATTCTGTGCTTCCGGGGACCGAAATTGGCTGCAATGTGTTTGCTGGGCGTCACCGGAGTGGTATTGACCCATGAACTCAGTCACCTGGTCGTTGCAAAATTGCTTGGATTTCGAATTCGGGCTTTTTCTGTTCGGCTATGGGGTGGCTGGTGTATGCTCGCACCTAACAACGGTACATTCGCAAACGCCAAGTTCCTGTTGATTGCTTTGGCCGGTCCATTCGGGGGCGGAGTCGTGGCTTATCTTATCGATGTCCTCTTGTCGAAAGTAGCGATTTCTCAAAATACCCTTAATTTTTTGGATATTATGCTAATTGCCATATACATGGATACCTATATCAATCTCTTGCCATTCGGGCAGTTTGACGGAAGCCGGGCGCTGGATGCCGCCTTTGAGATGATTACATCCGTTCAAAAATCTCTTTCCATTTTTCGTCCGGTTCGCAGCCACACATTTTCAGAAAAACAGACATTACCTTTTTTCCATTTCATCAAGAACCGGTCAGTCAAACTCACACCGCAAGTCTATCGACGCCGTCGATACAAAACTCCATTTCTTCGATGGTCATCTCTGCCTAATCGCTTTTCCAGAGCGATCCACCACGAAGCTGTCTTAGTCACTGAAATAAATAAGGGTTGAATAACAGTTGATTCATTCGCAAAGTCCTTTATAGTGTTTTGTAGTTCAGTCGCAGGGGAAAACCGTTGGCCATGAATATCGTGCGGCCGAACTCACATAGGAAAGTGGATGGGATAAAAACGAAATCTTAAGGAGAATAAACTTATGTCACAGAACATCACACTTGCCGTTGATCTCAATACTGTAACATCTTCTCAACGCGAGAAGTTTGACGCTCAGATGCGTCAGCAAGGCTGGCAAGGAGGTTATAAAATGAAGGAAACCGACTGGCCAAAGTACCTTGGAGTGTTTCCTCCCCAGGCTACCCAATACCTTATTCAGTGCAGCATCGAGAATGCAGTTGCAGCAGCAGCGCGAGCTGCCGGACTAGCCGGTAATCCAAAATACGAAATCATACAGGCGTCGAAGATCTGAATGGTATGAAAAACATCTATTTTGACGTCGACTCGACAAGCCCTGAAAAAAAACATTAACATACCACCCCGCCACAGGCTCCACTGTAATATTTTCAGATCAATTCTTCCTTCAGCTTCTGATAAAACACATCTTTGGCTTGTTTTTCTCGCCAGGGTGTGTGGCCGCAATGAGTAATAAGGTGCCATCGGAAATTTTTCAAAACGGTCGAGAGAGGTTTGAATACCCCTTCCGCCGGGTGCGGATCGTAATCGCTGTGAACCGCCACTACAGGACACCGGATCGATTTACCCAGTTCCAGCAGTTTTCCGTTTTTTCTCAGTTCTTCGGCCGCCGGCCAAACGTTTCGGAATATCTTCGGCTGACATTCGACTGTGTACGATTCGCCCGATTCGGATTCGATCGGATCATATGTATCAGCTTTTCCAAACAAGGCGCCTAATCGCGCCAGGACGGCACTGTCGGCGACCTCGGAATTCATCAGGACGTTTGTCAGAGATTGGATTTCAGCCTGCTCCGCTTCATTGAGACGACTCAAGCGTGTCTCGTGCGCGCGTGCAGCGTAATGAGCTTCAAACGGACCGCTGGAGACGAGAATGAGTTTTTTCACCAGGGGTGGCTCCTGTGCAGCAACAATATAGCTGAGCCATGCTCCCCATGAATACCCGATCAAGGTAATGGGCAAATCGGCTTTGGATTTCAGAATTTTTATAAGCTCGTCAACCTGTCCATCGAGAGATATTTCAGTTTGCAGAGGTTCCAGAATGCCGCGGCTGCAGGTCAGTTCCATCGCCACCGGCGCCATTTCGCCGGCCGCACCAGGTCCGCCATGAACGACCGCAACTTTGAAAGGCGCATTTCCATATTTTCGCGGATTTGCCATCGCGTTCTCTTGAAAAAAGCATTAAATTCTGGGTTATCGATTTAGCAATTATTTGCTGTTTCGATACGAATCGATCAGGATTTTCGCCACCTCGGGCCGTGAAAATTCCGGTGGAGGCAGCTGACCTGCGGAAAGCATTTCTCGAACTTTCGTACCGGACAGGATGACATGATGCGCCTTGTCGTGGCCGCAGGTTTTCGTCGTTGCCATTGCGCCGCAGGCCTTGCAATAGAAGGAATGTTCGAATTTCATCGGCTCGATTTTAAGGAGAGCGGGATCGACCTGGTCGAAGATTTTCTGTGCGTCATAGGTTCCGTAGTAGGTTCCGACGCCGGCGTGATCGCGTCCGACGATGAAATGGGTGCATCCATAGTTTTTTCGGATGATCGAATGCAAAACTGCCTCTCGCGGTCCGGCATATCGCATTGCCAGAGGCATGACGGACAAAAAGACTCTGGCAGGTGGATAATATCCCTTCATCAGCACGTCGTAGCATTTCATACGAACGTCGGCTGGAATATCATCGGATTTGGTTTTTCCGACAAGGGGATGAATCAGCAGTCCGTCGCAGGTTTCCAGAGCCACTTTGGTTATATACTCGTGAGCGCGGTGGATCGGATTTCGTGTCTGGAATGCGACAACGGAATTCCAACCTCGTTTTTCGAATTCATTCCGGGTCTGCGCCGGCGTGAGCCGATATTCGACAAAATCGGGGGCGTAGTTTGGACATATGACATCGACGGAACCTCCGAGACAAATATCGCCCTCTTCCATGACGATGGCAACGCCTGGATGTTTGAAGTCGGTAGTACGATAGACCTTCTCCGCTTCAAGCTGTTTGTTGTGCTTGTATTTTCCGGTAATATTGAGAATCGCAAGGATTCTGTCGCAGTCGTCGGTCAAGGCGGCGCGGGAACCCGGCGTAAAGTTTGCGGCTTGTGATTCTTTTACCGTGCAGGTAATCGGAATAGACCAGGGCAAACCGTTCGGCAGCCGCATATCATTACAGATCGTATAAAATTCCTCTTCCGTCACGAATCCCGTCAGCGGCGAAAATGCACCGATAGCCAGCATCTCCAGGTCGCACAGCTCGCGATCGCTGAGCTTGATTTTCGGAAGCGTTTTTGCCTCGTTCAAAAGGGTCTTCACCTTTTCGGCGTCCACTACGCGATTCACCAGTTTTCCACCATGCGGTTCAATCAACGACATAAATTACTCCTGTTTGTGTAAAAATAAAGGGCGGGCTCAATGAACCCATCCCATTATGTGTATTATGATTATCCTATGCGTTCATGCAAGAATATCAGCTGAATTTCAGCATAATTCCCGGCCAGAGAATATCCAGGAATCCATTGGTGGGATCGGCCAGATGAAATTCAACCTGAATATCATTGAGGCTTGCGCCAACCAGTTCAATGGCGTTTTCGTTCATTTGACCCAGCCCCATGTTATAGGCACCAAGCAGATGTTTTACACCGGCGGGCTCTATCCCTATGACACGCGCAGCGGTGGCATCCACAGCCACGGGATCAGGCCCAGCCAGGATCACCCATTGACCCAGGCGCTGTTTGACGTCGATCGTTGTACCCCAATAGCCGGGCATTACATGCGGCCCGTTGCCTTCGCAGCAGACGGAAATATCCATCAGGGAAAAATGAGGCTTGATCGCCGAGACGATATCAAGAAAGGATTGTTCGATGCCCCCTACCGCATTGTGCAAAACATATCGGCATTCAGCCGAACCATATTTGGCAAGTGGAGTCACTCCCACAAAATTTTTCAATGCGCCTGTGATCTGTGTCCAGCGGTGGGTTTTGATCACGGGCAGCGAGATTATCTTGTCAGCCTGTGCAACGTAACTTGAAATATAGATTTTGCCCAGGCTGGTCCAGGGGGATGGCACAGCTATCCAGTTTGGCGAATCGGAATTGAGGCAAGCCAATATGACTTTTCCCGAATAGATATCGTTCAAACGCCGGGCTTCGTCGAACATGTTGCTGGACTGATCCAGAGTTTTTATTTCCTTCCAGGAATATCGCGGCACTTGTGCAGCGTCACCGATGATCACCCGGGAAGCACCGGCCTTGAGGCATTCCTCAGCCACAGCTATAACGATTTCCGGCTTGGTGGAATCACCGCTTTGAACTATATCGTGTTGGACCAGTCCCGCGGAAGAAAAGTTCGGTTTGAGAAATACAGTCTGTCCGGGAGAAATGATCGCTTCTGCCCCGCCGAAGATGTTTAAAGCCTCCCGAACCATCTGTGCAAGATTGGTTCCTAAAATAGCAGCGACCTTGGCTGATTTAGCCGTGGGCGTAACCGGCGGCAAGGGCACGTCGAGCCCCAGACATCCACCTAAATACGACGCACTTGCAAGACCCAAGCCCACCCCCGCGCACCGCTTCAGAAACATCCGACGCGACATATCGACCATCGATCTGCTCCTTTATTCAAAGTACGGTTGCATTTTTAATCTACCAGGATCGTCTGAGGAAGGAAAAGCCCGTCTGTTTCTATTCCCCAAGCATAAGATTCACCCCCAAAGTAAAAGTTTTCCGTATCGCCGATTTATTGCCTTATATTAGACTCCCAAACCACTCGGAATTCAATCTTAAAAGACTCCTGCCTGATTCGGTATTTTTCACAAATCGCCGGTCTTATTTTTAAAATTCCGAGCTTCTTTGACGTATCGTCCTTCGTTATGATAAAATATGCCTTCTGAAGGATGTGCCGATCCATAAAAATAAACTGGCAATGTATCTGTCTCCCTTTTTTTGATTGATAGGAGCCGGCAGCCGGCAATGGCGATCGACCGTGTGGTTTTGAATAAAGTTTTGAGCGAACACGCCGCAAAAATGCCTCGGCATGTAAGCGTTCGTGTGCTCCGCGAGAACGCGTGGCGAGAATGGACCTTCGAGGAGGTTTGGAAACTTTCCCGCTCCGCAGCTGGGTTTCTCCGCCGGCATGGGATCTCCTCCGGTCGGCGTGTCGCCCTTTACGCCGACAACAGTCCGGAATGGATTTTCTCATATCTGGGAATCTACCTCGCTGGCGGCATCGTCGTTCCACTCGACGTACAATATACCCAGCGGGAATTGCAGACCCTTCTGGATTACGCCCACTGCGATCTTTTGCTCTGTTCGCAATCGAAACGAAAAACGGTTGATGACCTCCAGATCGATATTCCTATTTTTGAAATTGACGGCGAATCGCCGATTTTCGTCCTTGAGCCTATCGATCCGCCCGCGGATCGCAGCCCAGACGAACTCATGGCGGTAATTTTTACATCCGGTACCACAGGCCAGCCCAAAGGCGTCTGCCTCTCTGTGGGCAATATCGCATCCAACCTCGCCGGCGTTTTGAAATTGAATCTGGTCGGTCCATCGGATACGGTGCTGGCTCTTTTGCCACTGCATCACTGTTATGCAATGACGGCGTCGGTCCTGGTGCCGCTTGCGGTTGGAGGCTCGATTACTCTATGCAATTCACTTCGCGGGCCCGACATTCTTGCCGCCACACGCGATACCGGCGTGTCGGTTATCCTCGGCGTGCCGAAACTTTTCGAAGGATTCGATCTGGCTATTCGCGACAAAATCAAACAGACGTCAAAATTCAAACAGCAGATTTTTCACTGTCTTATGGTTCTGGCCCGCACAATTCGCCGCCGGACTTCGTGGAACGCCGGCCGATTTTTTTTCAAAACCATTCACAAGACCTTCGGACCGCGGTTTCGTTTTTTCGTCAGCGGCGGAGCCAAGCTCGACCCGGCAGTCGCACAGCGTTTCATCGATCTGGGCTTCACGATCACCGAGGGTTATGGCCTGACAGAGACCTCGCCGGTTCTCGCATTCAATCCCCCCAATCGTCCCAAACCCGGCACGGTCGGATTTCCCATCCCCGGCGTCGAAATCAAAATCGATCAACCGAATCCTGAAGGCGTTGGTGAAATCATTGTTCGCGGTCCTAATGTCATGACCGGTTACGACCGTCGGCCCGATCTGACCGATGAAGTTATCCGCGACGGCTGGGTTCACACGGGCGATCTTGGTTTTTTCGATTCCGAGGGCTATCTACACATCACGGGTCGGCTCAAGGAGGTAATCGTTCTCGCTTCCGGGAAAAATATTTATCCCGAAGACCTCGAACACCACTTTGAGCAGTCGCCCCTCATTCGGGAAATCTGCGTCATGGGTGTCGAACGGTCCGATGGACGTGTCGATCGACTCTCTGCCGTCGTCGTTCCCGATTTCGACCATCTGCGACGGATCCGCGCCACCGGCGCCGTCGATGTCGTCCGAAATGAAGTTGCCCGGCTCTCTCAGCTTTTGCCGGCATACATGCACATCACCGACCTGAAAATCATTACCGATGAGCTGCCACGAACGCGTCTGGGCAAATTGAAACGCGCCGAAATTCGCCAAATGGCATTCAACGAACTGCGATACAACCCCGCCGCCGAACTCACTGAAGAGGATCGCAAACTCCTGGAACTTCCCGGCGCCCGCAATCTGATCGACCTGATCCGTTCCGTAAGTCGGATCGATCGGCCCATCGTTCCGGCAGACCATCTCGAATTCGATCTGGGGCTCGATTCTCTCGACCGGATATCGCTGGATGTAATTCTCGAACGCGATTTCGGGATGAAAATTCCGCCTGAAGAAGTGGCACAGGTAAATACCGTGGGCGATTTGATCGAGCGTCTTTCCGGCGATCGTCAGAACATCTCTGCGCAGGCAGACTGGAATCTAATCCTTCGACAGAAAATCTCTCCGCCGATCGATGAGCTTTTCAACCTTCGTCGCGGTTTTGTTCGTCGCGGCACAATTCATGCACTTCGATTTGTTGGTAGATCGCTTTCCCGTCGGTTTTTCCCGCTGGATATTCGTGGAATTGAAAACCTCCCGCAATCAGGTCCGTTTCTGCTGTGCCCCACGCATTCCAGTCTGATCGACGCCGTATTGATCTTCATGAGCCTTTCGCAAGAGCTGGGAGAACGCATGTTTTTTCTGGGAACAGCAGAGCGATTCGATTCGCGTGTAATGCGATGGATCGGTCGGGCCGGTCGCGTCATTCCGACTGCCACTTCCGATACGCTGCTGACATCGCTTCGTCGTGCGGCGGAGGTACTGGAACGAGGCGGCGCCGTGTGCGTCTTTCCTGAAGGATTCATCACCCGCGACGGATTTCTCCAACCGCCGCGACCCGGAGCCGCGATTCTCGCCTGCCATTTGAACGTGCCCATCGTTCCAGTGCTCATTCGCGGAACATATGAAATTCTTTCATACGCTCATCCCGGATTTCGATTTCGTCCTGTCGGATTGACCTTTGCCCCGCCAATCAGTCCCGCGTCGAAAGCGGCCTATGATAATCAGGACTACGCCGAATTGATGAAAAAATGGTTCACCGCCGTTTCGCAAATGCGAAATCAGGACGACGCCGCCGGTGGGCCGACCGCAGGAAAAAGTCCGCGAATCCGCTCAATCTGCAACACTGCCCATATACCACAAACAGGAGAACTGCCATCGAAACCCTGATTGAAACGCTACCGAAAAACTGCAAACCTATTTCACTTCACCAAACGGCGAGTTGGGTTTTATTCGACCTGGCGGGTACGATTTTTTCTGCCACCGTCACATTTCTCTTCGCCCCGCATGTCGGCACCGCCGCCACGGGCATCGCCAACTCCGCCGCCATGCTCATTGCGGGCCTGGGCACTCCCCTTATCGCCAGCGTCGCCGATCGCACCGGTCATGCGGGCCGATACAACGCCGTCGCTGCCCTGGGCTGCATCGCATCCATGGCCATGATCGGCCTGGTTCGCCCAATCCCATTGATGCTGATCTTCTTTTTTTTAGGCACAATTTTCTATCAGGCTGCCCTCGTCTTTTACAACACTCTATTGCCCTCGGTCGCATCGGAACGGCATATGGGGCTGGTTTCCGGCCTCGGGGTAGGCCTGGGATATATCGGCACAGTCCTGACTCTTTTTATCGCACTGCCAATCCAGCAGAAGTTCGGTTTCAACTCGGCTTTTATAATCACAGCCGCCCTCTTCCTGATCTTCGCTTCGCCGTGCATGCTGTTTGTCCGTGATCTTCGATGCCTGGATCGCCAACCCATTTCGCTCGATCTTTTTCGCCGGCAGTGGGGAGAATTGCTCCATACCGTTCGATCTCTGCCCGAATATCCCGCACTGATGTGGTTTCTCCTGGCGAATTTTTTTGCCGTCGACGTACTGGGCACAAGCATTCTATTTTACGCTCGATTTCTGAAAGACGCTTTCGGCCCGATGATTGAAGCAGACAAGATGGTTCTGCTAGGCTATCCTGTCCGAACCGTTTCCGATTTTCTCATCATCGGCGGCCTGGCCGTCAATATTCCAGCACTGGCATTCGGCACCCTCACCGGTCACTTGGCTGATCGCTTCGGCGCACGCAAATTATTTGTTATTTCCGTAGCATCTCTGACGTTAGGCCTGCTTGGGTCGGCGGTTTTCGGAGGCTGGCAACCACTGGCATTTCTGATTTCCATCTGCTGCTTCGGAGGCGTCGGGCTGGCCGGCATCTGGACCGTCGGGCGAAAACTTTTGATCCAGCTCGTCCCGCGCGAACTCGTGGCGCGATTTTTCGGCCTCTATGGTATCACGACCAAATTGTCTGTAGTCGGTTCGGCCGTATGCGGCGTTATCATGCAATATTTCGGCTATCGTATCGCCATCCTCAGCCTGGTGGTGCCGCTGGCTTTGACTTTCTGGTGTTTGGCTGAAATGAACAGGAGCAAATAATGACGGTTCCCGGCGTAACGATTCTTGAAGGTCCAAGCGACTGGCAGATCATACAGCGTAACGAATTCGGCCTCGGATCGCTCACCTGCAGTGGCACCTGGCTGACGGAAGAAAAAGATTTTTCGATCCAGGCCCGCCTCGTTGCCGAGCGTACCAACCGGCCAATCGCACAGCACCTCGACTGGCAGGACGCACAAATCGAAATTGAAAAATCTAGATTTGAAATCACTCTCATTGATATCCCCGCAGGCGGGCTTTATCGACTCGAAACCCGCCTTCGCCGCCCAAACAGCCCTTCCGACAGCCGGCCGATGCGAGGCGATTATGTTCACCATCTCGGCGTTGGCGACGTCTACGTCATCACAGGTCAAAGCAATGCATCAGGCACCGGCAAGGGCATAGCCGACGACGGTCCCATGCTCGGCGTTCATCTCTTCGGCAACGATGAAAAATGGAAGCTCGCCACGCACCCGCTCGAAGACGCAACACGCACACTTCACCCCATCACCATCACGACCATTTTTCACGGCCAGAGCCCCTGGCTCTCGTTCGGAAAACGAATCCTAGAAGCGACTAAAATTCCCATCGGCCTGATCCCTGCCGCCCTGGGCGGAAGCGGCATCAGCCAATGGGTAACCGATGACGGCCGACCGGCGCCGACTGGACGCAGCCGTGCGACGCATCCATTTTTCGCGTGGAGGATACTTCCGGCGTTGTTCCCATCGGTTCCATTAAAATCTGCCTCGACAACAGCATATTACTCACGTTGACGAGACCACCCGGCGGGAGAACCGTCGTACACGCATGCTACGGCATGTATCCGCCAGTCACTCTCGTCGATGACAGTTGCCGATGCCTGACGCCATTTTCACTTACCGTCGCCGAACCGTAAAAAACATCAGGGCGGATGATCAAAAGTAAATATCGTCCGCCCCGTTTTATTATTCTCTTTGGCCTGCGTTAACGAGCCACGCCCGCGCCGACAGCAGCACCGGATGATGCTTTTGCATCAGGAACACTAACGGCCTTGCTGTTTTCCGCGATAAACCTGTCCAGCATCGCCCTGGCATCCCAATCCGAATACTGTTTGGGCGGATGCTTCATGGTAAACGCACTGATCGCCTCTAGCGGGCCACCGATACCCAGGTCCTTGGCGAGCTTGCAGCAGCGGATAGCGTCTACCGCCACTCCCGCGCTGTTGGGAGAATCTTCGACGCTCAACCTGAGTTCCAGGTTGAACGGAACATCGCCGAACTGGCGTCCTTCCATCCGGATGAAACAGACCTTGTTGTCGTCCTGCCAGGAAATAAAATCGCTGGGGCCGATGTGAATATTTTCCTTCGGAAGCGGTACAGGCAGTTGCGATTGAACTGCTTCCGTCTTTGAAATTCGTTTACTCTTTAGTCGATCGTGGTTCAGCATGTTCAAAAAGTCGGTATTGCCCGCCGTGTTGAGCTGATAGGTCTTTTCCAGCTTCAGGCCGCGGTCGGCACAAAGTTTGGTCAGAACACGATGAGTGATTGTTGCCCCGAACTGACTCTTGACGTCGTCTCCAACGATCGGAAGTTTGTTATCCCGGAATTTTTTGCCCCAGACAGGGTCCGATGCGATGAACACCGGTATGCAATTGACCATGCCACAGCCCGCAGACAAGGCAGCATCGGCGTAGAAACGAGTCGCCTGCTCCGAGCCGACAGGCAGGTAGTTGATCAGTACATCTGCCCGGCTTTCCTTCAGCACTTTCACAACGTCAACCGTTTTGGCATCCGCCACGCGGAACGCCTTGTTCTCCGGATAATCCGCCATATGGCTCGGTACGCCGTCCAGAATATTGCCCATCTGTACCGTCACGTTCATCCGGGGAATGTCACGGCAGAACACTTTTGTACAGTTCGGCTGAGCGAACATGGCCTGCGAAACATCCTGGCCAACTTTTCTGCGGTCCACGTCAAACGCTGCTACAACCTCGATATCCTCAAGACGATAAGGGCCGACCTGTGGATGTGCCAGACCTGCACTGGACAGATCCCGCCCATTACGATAATAATAAATCCCCTGTATTAACGAGCAAGCACAATTTCCTACACCGACAATCGCTAATCTGATCTTAGCCATAATCCAAACTCCTTATCTCCTAAGATGCTTTGTTTATCCAAAACAGTTTAACTCAAATCGGCCGGAAATGAAAAAAAAATCTCCCCGCACACCTCCCAAAACAATATCATCTTCGATCCTTTGATTACCTGCACTTGTGAAACTGCATCAAACCCACACAACGACAAGGCTTATTATCTTATAGGATAATCTTTGAGTCAGTAAAGTCAAATAAATTTAACTTTAGTTGTTTGCTCGATTGCCCCTGATTTGACTTTGGGGAAAATGGGAAATATAGTATTAAAAGACCTTTGAACAACGGTTCAATTGATTTCTCCTTTTCTCCCATTCGCCACGAACCTCCGGCGGGTGGGGGTTTTTACTATATCACTTGGCTATTCCCACCGATAAAAAAACACATTCGGCAAGAGATATTACTCGGCGGCTGCTCCGGTGATCAAGGGGCCAAGCGAGATAAGGATGGCAAAGATGATTCCCACAACACCCGCACACATAAAAATGATTAATGCCACTTCCAACATGCTCAGCATATAACTGACGTGTGTATCGACGTCTGCTTCATAATTATCCGCCAGCTTCAGAAGCATCTTGTCCAGATCGCCCGTTTCATCGCCGACCTCCATCATATTAATCGCTACCGGATCGAACAGATGCGTTCTCTTGGCTGCCGAAGAAAAGCTGGAACCCTCGCGAATGATTTCGAGGATGCGGTCAGCGGAACGGGCAAAGACCTCGTTGCCGGCGGTATCGCGACTCGCTTGAATCGCATCGATGATCGGTACTCCTGCGCCGAGTAGTGAGCCGAGGACACGGCTGAAACGAACCACAGCGGATTTGTAGATAATTCGCCCCCAGACGGGCAGGCTCATTTTGAACTGATCTATAATATATTTCCCTGTTTTGGAACGACTTATATACATTTTTAACAGCCAGGCGACAACAGGTATCCCCCCTGCCACCATCCATCCCGGCGGCTGGCCGCGGATAAACCAGTCGCTGATATGCATCAACGACTGCAAAGGTCCGCCGATCTGCCTGCCTCCCATGGCGTCGGCGATCATCGGAATAATTACCACGAGAACGAAAACAAGGATCAATATAGCGATGGACATGACAATGGCAGGATAAATCATGGCGCGGATGACTCGCCGACGAAGACCAAGGGTTCGTTCCTTGGCGTCGGCGATCCGAACCAGAATTTGTTCGAGAAAACCGCCCGTTTCGCCGGCTTCAACCATTTTAACATAGACACCATCAAAGACGGCAGGATGCTTTGCCATCGCTTCGGTCAACGTCATTCCCCCTTCCACGTCCAGGAGCATTTTGGAAATTGCGGTCCGCAGTGATCCGGGGCGCTGCTGACGCAGCAGTATCTCCAGAGATTTTGAAATCGGCAGACCAGCCTCCTGCATCGTAGCAAACTGACGTGTAAACTGGATAATCTGCTTGAGCGAGGCACCGAACCATATGCCACCTTCGGAACTTTTGCGGGGGGGCAGTTTGGGTAACGGCGGCAAGGGCTTTTTACCTGTTTTCTCCTTCAGTGAAAGGGGAAACAATCCCTGCTCCAGCACTTTTGACAAAGCCTCCCTGGAATCTTTGGCCTGTACTTCCGCCGTGATTTCCTGTCCCGCCTGATTCATCGCTTTGTACTGATATGTCGGCAGCGGAAGCTCCCTTGGAAAGCTGTTAACTTCGGATTTAAGCCCAATTTTTATAATCAGGCTCGTTTAGCCTTCTTCCACGCTCGTTTCTTTGACGACTTCCTCGATCGTCGTCACACCGTCATAAATAGCCAGCAGCCCCGCCTCTCGCAAAGTCCGCATTCCGCGTTTACGCGCTTCTGTACGCAGCAGCTGGGTCGATGCCTGGTGCACGATCATATCGCGAAGTTCGTCGTCGATGACCATGATTTCATAGATACCCATCCGTCCGCGATAGCCTGTGTTGTTGCAGAATTCACACCCTTCGCCATAATAGAATTTTTTTCCTTTGACATCGTCCGGGGTCAGGTTCAATTCCATGAGCATTTCCTCGGTCGGTTCAAAGGGCTTTTTGCAATGGGTACAGATTTTTCGGACCAGCCGCTGAGCGACGATCGCCTCAAGAGTGGCGGTGATTAAGAAGGGTTCGACCCCCAGATCGACCATACGGGCGATGGTACTTGGTGCGTCGTTGGTATGGAGCGTAGTAAAGACCAGGTGGCCGGTGAGTGAAGCCTGAATGGCGATAGTGGCTGTCTCCAGGTCACGTATTTCGCCGACGAGGATGATATCGGGGTCCTGCCGCAAGAAGGCACGCAGACAGCGGGCGAAAGTCAGACCGATTTCGTCGTTGATCTGGACCTGCAGCAATCCCTCGATATCGTACTCCACAGGGTTTTCCGTGGTAAGGATTTTAACATCAATTGTGTTCAGCTCATTCAGAGCGGAATACAGCGTGGTGGTTTTTCCCGACCCGGTCGGTCCCGTAACTATCACGACGCCGTGGGGCTTGTTGATTATCTGACGGAACAGGCGGATATCGTCCTCTCGGAACCCCAGGCGTTCGATATCGAGCGACACCTGCGAACGGTCGAGTACACGCATAACGATGCTCTCGCCGAACATGGTTGGCAGAACAGACACACGAAGGTCGACCGGCTGACCGTTGACGGTCAGAGGAATACGCCCATCCTGAGGCACTCGTCGTTCGGCAATGTCCAGATTGGCCATAACTTTGATACGCGAAGCGATAGCCATGGCAATGTGACGCGGAGGGGGAATCATTTCGTACAATACGCCGTCGATACGATAGCGCATACGGAATTCTTCCTCAAACGGTTCGAAGTGGATGTCCGACGCCTTGTCGCGAATCGCCTGCAAAAGCACCAGGTTGAGCAATTTTTTGACTGGATTCGACTCAGCCAGTTCTCGGAGGGTATCAAGATCGATGGAATCGCCGCGGCCTTGGAGCTTGGACAAATCGGTATCTTTCTTGATCTCTTCGATGAGATCCTTGATATCATCTTCCGCCTCTTCGGGGTAATAACGGGCAAGAGCTTTTTTGATCTGATCTTCCGGAGAATAACAGGCATTGACGTTATAACCGAGGAATCGCTTTATGTCGTCGGTGGCGGGGAAATTGTCCGGGTTGAACATCGCAATGGTAATGGTATTGGTCGACGCCTGAAAATCGATGGGGATGACATTATAGGTGTTGGCCATCTGAGGAGTAAGCAGTTTGATGACGTCCTTGTTGATTTCCATCCCGTCCAGGGCGATGACTTCCATCCCCTTTTGAGCGGCCAGGGCCTCGTTGAGCCGATCCTCGTTGACGTAGCCCAATTCCACCAGAATACGTCCAAGAGGACCTCGCCGCTGTTTCTGGATTTCCAGTGCCTCATGGACCTGGTCGCGAGTAAGCTCGCCCATTTTGATCAAGACACGTCCGAGCCTTCGCCCTCTCAGCTGTTTTACCGGTATCGCCATAATCGCTTACTATGCCTCCATTAGCCTTCGTCCGATGAAGAATTTTCCCCGCCGATAATCGGACCGTAACCGCTCTGGCTCCAGCCCGGACGGTTCTGATCCAGCTTCTGCTTTACCTGTCCGGGGTGCCTGCACTTGTCCAACAATTCCTCCACACTGATGATCCCCTGTTCGAAGAGTGACCAGAGGTGATCGTCCAGCAACTGCATTCCGAATTTCTTTCCGGTCTGAATGCTCGAATCGATGCGATAGACCTTGTTTTCTCGGATAAGGTTGGAAATGGCGGGTGTAACAACCATGAACTCATAGGCAGCGACCCGTCCAGTTGTGGTGCGCGGCAACAGAGCCTGAGAAAGCACAGCAATCAGGTTCGTCGAGAGCTGAACACGAATCTGCTCCTGCTGGTTGACGGGAAACTGGTCGGTAATACGGGAGATGGTACCCTGTGCACCGGTGGTGTGGAGGGTGCCAAACACCAGGTGTCCCGTTTCAGCCGCACGGATAGCCGATTCCATTGTTTCCAGGTCACGAAGTTCGCCGACGAGAATCACGTCAGGGTCCTGACGCAAGACACGTCGCAGTGCCTCGGCAAAACTCGGGACATCAGACCCGACTTCACGCTGGTTCACCATGGATTTTTTGTGCGGATGATAATATTCGATAGGATCCTCGACCGTCACGATATGACAATCGAGTTCACTGTTGATGTAATCGATCATCGTAGCCAGGGTGGTTGTTTTTCCGGATCCAGTTGGTCCTGTTACGAGGAACAATCCACGAGGACGTCGGCAGAGGCTTTTGACGATGGGAGGCAAACCGATTTCCTCGAAGGTCAGAAGTTTGTTGGGAATCTGTCGTAGGACCATGGAAATATGGCCCTTTTGTTTGAACACGGCGACACGAAAACGCGCTGCATCGCCGAAAGCAAAACCAAAGTCCGTTCCACCTTCCTCCTGAATTTCCTGTTGGTTACGTTCGGGTGTGATGGATTTCATCAGTGCCATGGTGTCATCCGGCTCAAGCACCTTGGTTTCCAGGTTTCGCAGCCGACCGTGGATTCGCAAAACCAGAGGCCGACCTACGTGCAGATGCAGGTCGGAACCACCACGGCGAACACAAGTTTCCAGCAAACGGTCAATTTGAATCGTAGCCACTTTATATTATTCCTCCAAAACGACCCCTTCGGCCTGGGCTATACGTGCAACTTCTTCAGGAGTGGTCAATCCTTTGAGAACTTTGGCCTTACCGTCTTCCAGGAGAGTTTTCATTCCGCCGGCCTTGGCCGCCTGCCGAATCTTGTTGGCCGGTGCCTGGCGGAATGCGAGTTCACGTGTCTGGGAACTCATTTCCATCAGTTCAAAGATACCAATACGACCGCGGTAACCCGTATAGTGG